>DATIRX010000174.1:0-19087 GCA_035469225.1 Bryobacteraceae bacterium | reverse complement strand
CATGAAGGTCGCGCCGCCGCCGAACGTCGCAAAGCGCGTAAACCCGGCGATGGTAGGAGCGATGTTGTGGAAGAACGTGCCGAAGTTCAGAATCGGCGCCATGCTCTGCAACTGCAGACCGTACGTCAAGGTGGAGTTTTTCGAAACCGACAGAAGCTCGACTTCGATGTTCACCTGAGCCCGATTCCGGGATAAATTGGTCAGGATCTGGCGGGCGGCCAGCACCGTTCCCGGCTGATCGCGCAGAAACACCATGCGCCGGCCCGGATCTACCGCGATCCGGCGGACTTGCATCACCTGCTGCACCGCTGAAACCATTTCCTGGGCTTCCTGTACCGACAGCCGTTCCGGAATGGGGATCTCCGCGGTGATCAGCGGAGCGTTGTCGTTGCGTTTCTGGGTTGTATCCTGGTACACCATCGCCACCTGCGGGCTCACCGGCACCAGGAAGGAATTGGTGATGGTTTCGAGGGCGTGAAACGCTTCCGCCATGCTCAGATCGTCCATGCGAAACGTGAAGGCGGAGGCGGGGCCCTGGTAGCCGGCCTCAAACTGCAGCTGGATGCCGTAGGCTCCCGCAACCTGCTCCAGCACCGGGCGCGCCGTGCCTCGTAGATCGAAATTCTTCGTCCCGGCAGACCCCTTCAAGCGCGGCTGCGGCAGGGCCAGCCGCCCGGCGATCACTTCGCTGGGACTAACTCCTTCCACCGTAATTCTTTCGGCGGCCAGATCCGCATCGTCTCCCCCCACGGAAACCTGAGCGGAAAGCGCCGCCCAGTCCCTCAGCAGGTTTCGATGCAAAGCATAGTCAACATTGGACGGATCCAGAGCCGCCGCACGGGAATACAGCTGGTAGGCCTGGAAGCTATCTCCGGCGCGATGGGCGCGTTCGGCGGCCCGAAAGATGCGGGTGGCCTGCTCGGCGGCCCCGAGGAGCGACCCAAAGGCCAGTAGAATCAATCCGGTGCGGAATACACTCACAGATAAGACTTGACGCTTCCCCCAGCCCGAACGTGCAATAAACTCGGTCGCCTTTACTGCCGATAGTTGGCAGAGACTAATCCTATGGCTACGTTCGTACCTGCACGCTCTTCCTATCTGCCTCCGGTGCCCCAGAACTTCGCGGACTTGGGCGTGCCGGAAGGCCTCGTCATGGACCTCATGCTGCGCCGCATGGTGATCGAAGGATTTTGCAGCATGAACGGTCTCAGCCGTTCCATCCGGGTTTCGCTTCCCATCGTGGATATGGTCTTCAAGCACATGCGCCAGCAGCAGCTGGTCGAGATCAAGGGCATGAACGGAAATGACTACCAGTTCGTGCTCTCGGGGGCCGGAAAGCAGCTGGCAGCCGAGCGCTTTCAGGTTTCCCAGTACGCGGGCGCCTGTCCGGTAGGGCTCAAGGAATACCACGCGGCAACCAAAGCGCAGACCGCCCGGATCAACGTCGATCGCCGGATTCTGCGGCAGGCCTTCTCGGACCTGGTGGTATCGGACCGGATGCTCGACCAGATGGGTCCGGCGATCATTTCGCAGACGTCCATCTTCGTGTATGGGCCCACCGGCAATGGAAAAACCAGCCTGGCGGAGCGCATGCTTCGGGTTTATCAGGACGCGGTGATGATCCCGTACGCGGTGGAAGTGGACAACCAGATCATCAGCGTCTACGATCCGGTGGTGCATCACCCCATCGATCATGACAACGCCGACGTGGACCCGCGCTGGATCCTGTGCAAGCGGCCTTGCATCCTGGTAGGCGGCGAACTCATTCCCAGCATGCTGGAACTGCGCCTGGACGAAACCTCGGGCATTTACGCCGCTCCGTTGCAGATGAAGGCCAACAACGGCATTCTGCTGATCGACGACTTCGGACGCCAGTTAATGTCCCCGCGCGATCTGCTGAACCGCTGGATTGTCCCGCTGGACCGGCGCGTGGATTATCTCACCTTGCGCTACGGCGTGAAGTTCCAGATCCCCTTCGAGCTGATGGTGGTGTTCTCCACCAACCTGGAGCCTTCGGATCTGGCCGACGAAGCCTTCCTGCGGCGCATCCACAACAAGATTTACGTGGAAGCCGTGGACGCCCCGAGTTTCGACCAGATTTTCGGGCGCGTGGTGCAGGCTCGTAACATTCAGGCCGAGCCGGACAGCGCCGAATACCTCCGCAAGCTGTGTCTGCGCGAGGGACGGACCGAGCTGCGGGCCTGTTATCCGGCCGACATCTGCAACATCCTGCTGTCTATCGGCCGTTATGAAAGCCGTCCGCCGCAGATGACCAAGCCGGAACTGGAACGGGCCACGGCGCTGTACTTCGCTCGAAGCTAGGGCCCGCAACCCGCTCGCGTTGCATCGCGTTCTCTGGTGATACAGTGTATACATGGCCCGGGAAACGCTGACAGTGCGGGTAGAACCGCGCATACGGAAAGATTTGGATGGAATCGCCGCAGTTCTGGAACGCGATCGATCCCACGTCGTGAACGAAGCGCTGAAAGCGTACATCGACATTCACCAGTGGCAAATTGAACATATCCGGCAGGGCCTGCGCGAGGCCGAAGCAGGAAAATTCGCTTCTCCAGGAGAAGTGAAACGAGTGATCGGCGCGCTGCGCCGCAAGTGACCATCCGCTGGACGCCAACGGCGTTACACGATCTGGAGTCCCTGCACGCCTACATCTGTTACGATGATCCCGCAGCCGCGGATGCAGCGGCCGAAAAAATTCTGACCGGAATCGGGGCCCTTGCCCAGCACCCCGAGATGGGCAGAAGCGGCCGGGTCCCTGCCACCCGAGACCTGGTGGCTCCGCCTTTTGTGATTGCCTACCGGATACGCCGCGCGGCAGTAGAAATCCTGGCGATCATTCACGGCGCACGCCGCTGGCCGGAAAGCTTCTAGCAGTTAGGACGCTGCGCGAGTCATCTCGAGATCCAGAGTGATCTCGATATTGTCGCTGAGCATCTTGCCGCCTGAGACGTCCGCGTTCCAGCTCATCCCGAAATCTTTGCGGTTGATGGTGGTGACGGCGGATAAGCCGCGGCGCTGCAAACTCCACGGGTCGGTGATCTCGGGCGAGACCGCGTCCACGCTCAGCGTCACTTCTTTCGTAACTCCGCGCAGCGTCAGACCGCCGGTGACCTTGTAGCCGCTTCCCGCGGCCGCGACCTTGCTCGACCGGAACGTGATGGCTGGAAAGCTGGCGGCGTCGAAGAAGTCTGCTCCCTTGATGTGCCCATCGCGCTGCGGATCGCCGGTATGCAGGCTGTTCACATCGATGGACGCATCGATCTTGGACGCCTCCGGCTTGGCCGGATCAAATTCAACGCTTCCGGAAACGGAATTGAACTCGCCTCCCACGAAAGCGATCATCATATGGCGCACCTTGAACCGCACGGCGCTGTGCTTGGAGTCGATTTGATAGGTCATGGTTTTAAAAAGAGTACGCTCTCCACAATAGCAAGGCCGGCGGGGCGCTGGCTATTGTTCCGGCTGCGGATGGGGCTCGCCGCCCGGCGGGGGAGTTTCCGGAGACCCGCGCTTGGGACCCAGCCCCAGCGCGATCAGCGACAGGGAGCCCAGCTTTCCGTCATCGCCGATATTCTGATCCCGCTGGAAACGCTTCAGCGCCGCCACCGAATCGGCTCCCCAGGTCCCGTTCACCGGACCGGAGAAATAGCCCTTCTCGGCGAGCGATTGCTGGATTTCCTGGTAGCGCTCCGGAGCCGGCTCCCTCTGCGAGGAACGCCGGAACTTGGACGGCGCCTGCCTGGCGCTGGCGGACTTTTTCCCGCTGGAAGCGGCTTTCTTTCCGGACGTGCTTTTCGCCGCCGAAGCCCCCTTGGCTCTGGAGGTCTTGGCAGCGGAGGCTTTCGTGGCGGTCTTCTTGGCGCCGGTTGGTTTGGGTTTCTTCGCGGGCGTGGCCGCAAAGCCCGCCAGCGCGGTTGCCAGCGCAAGAACTACGGCGATCGACTTCGAGCGCAATGCTCTAGCGCCCCGGCAGAATTCCCGACAGGTACGTCCCTAAGGGACCCTGGTTCTCTGCCGTACGAAGCTGGACCGTGGGACGGCGTCCTGTCCCGGCAGGAACGGGCGGAGGCGCAACGCCCCTGACGACGTGAAATGCCACGGCATCGCCGGGCTTCAACTTTTCCTGAACCTTGCGAATATCGTCCACCGAGTTGACCGGCTGCCGGTTGATCGTGTCGATCACGTCCCCGTTTTGAATCCCGATCTCCTCGGCGAAGGAATCCGCCTGTACCAGCGTCACCATGACGCCGCGGCGATGCCCGGCGCTGCTGTCCACGCTGTCCTTCTCCTGTTCAGTCAGGGGACGCGGCCGGAAACCGAACTGAACCGAACCAGGCGCTTCCGCCTTGCTGGTGACGGTTTCCAGGGACTTGCCGGGGCCCACGATGTCCTGGCGGTCCTTGTATAGTTCCGCGCGGTCGGCGATGGTGACTTTCAGACTGACAGGCTTGCCTTCCCGGTCGATGCTGAGCACGGCCTGGCCGCCCACGGGCGTATCGGCGACGCGCGAAATGAGATCGTCGCCATCCTTCACGGCGCTGCCGTTAACTGCGACGATGATATCGCCGGCCAGCAATCCGCCCTTCTCCGCGGGGCCGCCCTTGGAGACGTTCTCGACGATCGCTCCATGGTCCACGCCCAGCGCCTTCAGGGTTACTTCCGGCTGCACGCTGCGATCCAGGCTCACGCCGATGGACCCGCGCGTGACCCGTCCGATCCGGATCACGTCGTTATACGCACGCGCCACCATGTTCACCGGCAGCGCGAACCCGACACCCTCGGAACCGCGGCCGCTGGTGGCGATCATGGTATTCACGCCGATCACCTCGCCCCGGATGTTCAGCAGCGGACCGCCGCTGTTACCCGGATTAATGGCCGCGTCGGTCTGGATGAAATGCTGAAACGCCCGCGCGCCCAATTGCCCGGGGTTGCGGCCAATCGCGCTCACAATTCCCGCCGTCACGGTCGCTTCCAGTCCGAACGGGGAGCCGATGGCCACGGCCCAGTCGCCCACCTGCACGGAGTCGGAATTCGCGATGGTCACCGGCTGCAGCGGAGTGCGCGCGTCGATCTTGATGACCGCCAAATCCGTTTCGAAGTCGGTGCCGATCACCCGCCCGCGGTAATCGGTGGGATCGTTGTGCAGCCGGACGCGAATCTTGGTGGCGTTCTCCACCACGTGATTGTTGGTGATGATGTATCCGTTCTTATCCACGATGAAGCCGCTGCCGGAAGCCTGGCGCTTGGGCAGATCCGGAGCGTCCTGCCCGCCGCCATCCGGGCCGAAAAACTTGCGGAAGAAATCCGGCACCTCGTCGGCGTTGTCGTCCGGAGCCGGGACCCCGCGGGCCCCGCCCTTTTCAGGCGCCGCTACGTCCACGGTGATGTTCACCACGCTCGGCTCCAGCTTCTTTGCCAGGGCGGTGAAATCGTTGCCCAAGACCGACAGCCGGGGCACGGTCAGCGGGGTCGCATCGGGCGCCGTCTGATCCTTGGCTGCATTCACCTGGGTGTTGATGAGCGTGCCGATCAGGATGCCCACCGAAAGGGTGAACAGCATCAGGGCCATGGACATCAATTTTTGCTGGCGAATTTTTTCGAACAGTTTCATGGCAGTCTCGTCCCCCGTTAAATACACTCGTCCTGGACTCTAACTTTTATTATACGAATCGCACACGGATAGACGCGACCGGGGTGCCAGGGGTTCCACCGGGCCGGCGGGCGTTCGCCATTCCGACGCCTGCAGCTCCCAACCGCGCGCGACAGCGCGTGGCCGTTACTCGGCCAGCAGCAGCAAGCACAGCGCCAGCAGAATCCGCCGGAGCCCCAGTTCCCGGCCTTCTGGATGAAACCATTCTCCGGAGGTGTGGGCTCCCCCGCCCTGCCCTCCGGCGCCGATCGACACAGCCGGAATCCCCAGGGAGAGCGGAATGTTGGCGTCGGTGGAGGAGCAATCCAGGTAGCTCTTGATCCCCAGGAATGCGTCCACCGCCAGCAGAGAGCTGAGAATGGGTGCACCCTCCGGCAATCCTCCGCCGGGACGCGAGCCGATCTCCTTCAGTCGAGCCGTCACACGGCCGCCCGTGGCCCGGCTGTTCTCGATCTCGGCCGCTTGCACCACGGAAGCCGCGAGTAAGGACGCCATTTCGTCAATCCGCTCGGCTTTCTCGGAACGCAGGTCCACTTTGGTGCGCGCCTCGGTGGGGATGCAGTTGATGCTGGTCCCCCCTTGGATCAGTCCGAAGTTGAAAGAAGACCTCGGGGCTCGATCCGCCGGCGCACCCGCCGCGAATTCGGCGGAAGTGAATTCAGAAATCACGCGGCTGAGCGCGTGGATCGGATTGCCGGCCCCATAGTCGCTCCAGCTATGCCCGCCCGGACCGGTGACGGTCACTTCAAAGCGCCGGCTGGCCAGCGCCCGGCAGGTGATGTGATCGGTATTGGGTCCATCCAGGACCAGGAAGGCTTTCGGCCGGGAGCCGTTCGCTTCGCGGCACAGGTAGCGCATGCCGGACAGGTTGCCCTCACCCTCCTCGCCTACATTCGCGATCAATACGGGAGCCAGCAGCGCATCCGGCAGCGGGGGCGCAGCGTTCCAGGCTGCCGCTAAGGCCAGCAGCGCGGCCAGCCCGGCGCCGTTGTCGGAAACGCCGGGTCCCAGAAGCCGGCCGTCGCCCGATAGTTTGATCTCCTCGGTGGAGCGAGGCGCGAGCACTGTGTCCAAGTGGGCCGTCACCGCCACGGTGGCGCAGTCGCGGCGGCCGGGCAGCGATGCTACCACGTTGCCCGAACGGTCCAGGCGCGAATCCCAGCCGAGTTCCCGAAATCGTTCAGCCATCCACTCGGCGCGTTTTTCTTCCAGAAAGGTCGGCGCCGCCACCCGGCACAGGTTGAGATGCTGCTCGTTGATCCAGGCGCGTTCGCGGCGGAACCAGTCGAGCGCCACGCGCAGTTCTGGTGAACGGGCAAGATCAGCGACCGAACCGGCAACCAGCGGCATGCAGAATCCTTAGTCTAGCGTGCCTGGTGGGGTATGAAGGCTCAGATTTTCTTGCCGGGGTAGCGGGCCCGCATCCACGCGACGAATTTCTCCGGCGCAGCCATGGTCGATAGGCGCCCCTGGCGGACCAAAGCCCAATCGCCGAATTGATCGCTTTGCTTGATTTCGGCCAGGGAAGTGGGCGGATCCAGGCGGAACATAAACTGCACATCTACAACCGCCGACTTCGGATTCTTGGGGTCGGGACGCCCCGCCCCTCGGATGCCCGCCAAACCGACAATTCCTGAGATTTGGCCGCCCGAACCTCCACCTGAATGATAGATGAACAGCCGGTCGCCCGGTTCCATCGCCAGAATCGCCCGGACCGCCTGCGGATTGGTCACTCCATCCCAAATTGTAAGGTTTTCCCTCTCCAGATCATCTATGGAGTATGTATCCGGGTCAGTTTTAGCCAAATAGTAACGCATGTTGTTTGCTATGAGTCCTATAGTCCCGGTACCGTGGTTACTAGACACGTTCCGGAAGCCGGAGTCTAATCGATGGTATCAGCCTGGTCGATGGCCTGAGACGGTAGCGTCCAGCACGGCCAGTGGCAACGGTTTACAATAAAAAGTACTTAGCACCGGGCGCACCACCGGAGGAGGCGAACATGGCAACAGCACAAAGGCTTTTCCCGATTATATTACTAGGAGTTACCTGCATTCCGATGTGGGGACAAGCCAGCAAGAACACCCCCCCCAGCGGCCCCCAGGTGTTCGACGCGCCCCGCGTGACCACCGCCGGGACGGATCCCTCCGCCCAGCCTGTGGACCCGAGGAGTTACCTCATCGGGCCGGAAGACGTTTTGCGTGTTGAAGTATTCCGCGATGCGGATCTCTCCCGGGCGGTCAACGTCCGGCCAGATGGAAAAATCACGTTGCCCTTGATCGGAACGCTGCAGGCAGAAGGCATCACCCCGGAGAGGCTCGGTGCGCAGATTAAAGAAGCTCTTTCTCAGTTCATCAACAGTCCGGAAGTGACCGTCTCGGTGCTGGCGGTCAACAGCAAATCTTTCACCGTCAGCGGGCGCGTGAACAAAGTGGGGCGATGGCCCCTGGTGACGCCCGTCCGGGTGTTTGACGCCATTGGAATGGCGGGCGGCTTCCAGGAGTTCGCCAACGACAAGGACATCCAAATCATCCGCGGATCGGAGCGCTTGAAGTTCAACTACAAAGACTACGTGAAGGGCAAGAAGGAAGCGCTGGATCAGAATATTTGGCTTCAAAACGGCGACACCATCGTGGTGAAGTAGCACTACCCAAGGATCACTCTGCATGCAACCAACAGAAAACTTTAGCATCCCCCGGCGCCCTCTGGACGTCGAGGATTACATCGATATCCTGCGCCGCCACAAGGGTTGGATTTTCGGGCCGTTCCTTTTGACGCTGGTCGCCAGCGTGGTGGGAGTATATTTGTGGCCGGACAGCTACGAATCCGTGGCGCTCATCAAGATTGTGCCGCAGCAGGTTCCCCAGAACATGGTCCAATCCTCCATCACGCAGGATATGAGCGACCGCATCGCGTCCATGGCCACCACGGTACTAAGCCGCAACGTCCTCACCACCATCATCAACAACTTCGACTTGTATAAGCGCGAGCGGAAGCGCATGCCCATGGAGGACGTGGTTGAGAACATCATGCGCAAGGACGTCCACATCAATCCGGTTATGGCGGGCTCGAATGGCCGCAACGTTCCCGCCTTCACGGTGAGTTTCAAGTACGAGGACCGGCTCCTGGCGACCCGCGTGGTCCAGGATCTGGACAGCCGGTTTATCTCGGCGAACCAGACCGACCGCTCCAGCTCCGCCATCGAGTCCAAGGATTTCTTCAAGGAACAGGCGGACCAGGCGAAAAAGGAGATGGACGCGCTTGAAGAAAAGCTCACGCAATTCCGTGCCGCCAACAACGGCCGGCTGCCCGACCAGGTGGAGCAGAACGTAAGGCAGCTCAGCGGCCTGCAATCCAACTATACATTCTTAACCAGTTCCAGGAATCGCGCGGAAATGGAGAAGCTGTCGATTGAAACCAACCTGCGCGTGGAGAAGGGACGCAAGGCGGAACTGACCCGGGAGATTCCGCTGGCTCTGGCGGCCGCCGCCGCCGCTCCGAAGAGCGAACGCATGCAGGAAGCGGACCGCGACATCCGGACTCTGGAGGATGCTCTGGCCCAGCTTCGCCAGAAGTTCACAGATGCGTATCCCGACGTCCAGACCGTAAAAACCCGCCTGGACATCGCCAAGAAACGCCGCGAGGAGGTGGCCCAGGAAGAGGCGGAAGCCAAGAAGAACGGGACTCAGCCGGTCCAGCCAGCCGTCAATCGCCAGGAGCGGCTGAATGTGCTCGAAATAGACGGAAACATCCAGCGGCTGGAATCCGCGAGCGCACAGAAAGATCTGGAAATCGCGCAGTATGACTCGCAGATCAAGCAAATTCAAGCCGCCATGAGCAGAATCGAGGCTCAGATCAATGCCGCCCCGCTGGGTGAACAGCAGTACAGCGACCTTCTCCGGGAACGCGATATGGCCAAAGAGAAATACGTGAACCTCAGCGGGAAACTCAACTTGGCGCAAATCAGCCAGGACCTGGAAAATCGCGGCCAGGGCGACAAGCTCGAGTTGCTCGATCCCCCCTCGGTGCCGCAGAATCCGACCGAGCCCAAGAGGCCCATGGTGATTGGAATGGGCGCGGGACTCGGGCTGTTGCTGGGAATCGTGATTGCGGGAGCACGGGAAATGAAAGACACGTCGCTCAAGAACCTGAAAGACGTGCGCGCGTACACGCAAATCGCCATCCTGGGGAGCGTTCCGCTGCTGGAGAACGATTTCGTGGTCCGTCGCCGCCGGCGGATGGCTTGGCTGGCATGGACCACCGCCTGTCTCTTAGCCGTTGTGACCATGGCAGGATCGGTTGTCTACTATTACTACTTCTATTACGCGTCCAAGGTATAGCCGTTCGGAGGACTAGAAAACAATGAGCCGAGTTCATGATGCACTGCGCCGCGCCGAGAGAACCGGGGTGCAAAATCCGCCTGCGGCCCGGGCCGAGGCACCCGCACCCGCCGACCGGTTGGTCCAACCCAACGTGCCTGCTTCACCGCCGAATGCAGGGGCAGATTTCCATGCAGCAGATCTGACCAGCGCAAATCTGGCCGGGTTGCTGGAACTGGTGGAGGAAGTTCCCTTCCGCATCGCCACCGATTCTCTGCTGATTGACGCCTCCCGGCCGCACGAAGCGCCCATGGAAGAATTCCGCACGCTGCGAACCCGGCTCAACCACATGCAGAGCCTTCAGCCGATTCATACGGTGGTGGTCACCAGCGCTTCGCCGGCGGAAGGAAAGTCCCTCACCGCGTCGAACCTGGCTTTAGCCGAGGCGCACCTTACCGGCAATACCACGCTGCTGGCGGATTTCGATTTCCGACGCCCCATCGTGCACACGCTGTTCGGAATCGATCGCGGTCCTGGAATCACCGATTACCTGCTGGGCAAAGCCCCGCTGCACAAGGTGATCAAGAAGATCGCCGGAACGAATCTGTACGTCATGCCGGCCGGCGAAGCGGTGATGAATCCGCTGGAATTGCTGAACCTGCGCGAAGTCAAGCACCTGCTGGACCGGCTGCCCTCCTTGTTTCAATGGGTGATCATGGACAGCCCGCCTCTGCTGTTCGCAGCTGATGCCAACCTGCTCGGCACCCTGTCGGACGGAATCCTGATGGTGGTCCGCATCGGACACACCACCATCGATTCGGTGACGCGCGCGATGCAGTCGCTATGCAACAACAATGTGCTGGGCATCGTGGTGAACGGCGCGCGGCGCGGAGAATTGTACAGCAAGTACACCTACTATCACTCCTACTACACGCCCAAGGAAGAAGTCGAGCGCGAGGCCGCCGAAGAGGAGTTCGCGGCGGTAGGATCTTCCAGCGACGCACCCAGAGACTAGGGCCGGTCGCGCTTCAGCACCAACGCCGAGTTCTTGCTGCCGAACGCGATGCAGTTCGCCACCGCGTATTCGATGGCAGCGCTGCGGCCCGCATCGGTGACGTAATCCAGGTCGCATTCCGGATCGGGTACTTCCAGGTTGGCGGTGGGCGGCAGAACTCCGTCGCGCATCGCCATCAAGGTGGCCGCCACGCCGGCCGCTCCACAGGCTCCCTGGGGATGTCCGATCAGACTCTTCAGCGACGATCCCGGCAGCCGGTAGGCATGTTTTCCAAAAGCCAGCTTCACGGCGCGGGTTTCGATGCGGTCGTTGAGCTCCGTTGCCGTGCCGTGATAGCTGAGATAGTTCACCGCCTCGGGGGCCACTTGGGCCTGTTCGAGCGCGAGCGAGATCGCGCGGGCGGGTTCCTCTCCGCACTCCTCCAGACGCACGCGATGATAAGCTTCGCAGGTGGAACCGTAGCCGGCGATTTCACCCAAAATGCTAGCCCCGCGGGCCCGCGCTTTCTCGCGTTCTTCGAGCACGAAGAACCAGGCGCCTTCGGCAATCACGAATCCACCGCGGTCGCGCGAGAAGGGACGTGAGGCGCGCTCGGGCTCGTCGTTCCAGGCCTGCGACATGATCCGCATGGCCATGAATCCCCGCATAATCAGCGGAGCAATGGGCGCGTCTACGCCGCCGGCGACGATGGTATCCACGCCGCCGCCGGCACGAATGGTCTGGAAGGCATACCCCAGAGCGTCGGTGGAAGAGGTGCAGCCCGTGGTGATCACGTGGCTCGCGCCGCGCAGCCCGAACTTCATGGAAATCTCGCTGGCCAGCGTACCCATGGTCGAGGTGGGGACCACATAAACGCTGCACTGCCGCCAGTTACCGGAATGGTACAGGCGATACTGTTCTTCGGTGAATTCGACACTGCCGCCCCCGGAGCCGACCATGACGCCGATTCCCCGCAGCTGGTCGCGGCTCATCGCGGCTGTATCCAGACCGGCCCACTGTAGCGCTTCCGTCACGGCGGCGATGGCCAGGGGCGTGGCGCGCGAGGTGTGGGGACGATCTTTGGCCGTCACGTAATCTTCTTCCCGGAAATCCTTCACTTCGCCCGCCACGCGGACCGCCATTCCGGAGGTATCGAAGCGCGTGATGGCCCCTACACCGCTCAGGCCTTTGCGCGTAGCGCACCAGAAGGCCTCGGTTCCGATGCCGTTGGGACTCACTGCCCCCATTCCGGTGATGACAACGCGTCGTGACATTTTAGGCGTGTGGAGGGTGTCCAGGCCGGGGAGGAGCCCGCGGGGGACTCTGTTAGTATAAGAGGGTTCCTAACGTGCAGGGGAACGTTGTGCAGGGGAGAATCATTTGGTGGGAACCCAAGCGGGCCGTGCCGTGCCTGCTCCATGGAATCAAGGCTGGGGTAACCGGCGGAATCGCCATGCTGGCGCTGCTGGTTTCCGGCTCGTACTGGCGCGCCGATTCGTGGTGGATGCCGTTCAATCTCCTGGGCACTACCTTTTACGGAGCGCGGGCGCTCAATGCCGGACCAGGCCGGACAACTCTGGCGGGATGCGCACTGCATATCTTCATCACCGGACTGGTCGGGGCCGCCTTCGGACTGATCTGCGGGCGAATCCGGAGCAGGCACCGGCTGGTTCTGCTGGGTACTCTGGCAGGTCTCACTTGGCATGGACTGGCGGACGCCATGCTGTGGCCCAGGATCGACCCTCTGGTTCCTCTCTATTCCGCTCAGCCGGTGACGCTGATCTCGCATGCGCTGTTCGGGGCCTGCCTGGGATATCTGGCCCGGACGTTTCCGGCGGTACTCCCGCAGGAGAGTTTCCCGGCGCCGGAGATGATACCCGCAGCCATCGCACCCGTAGAAGCGGAACAGGAATGGGATGGGGTAAAATGACGGATTGTACTGCCCGGATGGGCGCAACGCAGGTGTTCGAAACGCAAGCCCGCGGCAGGACGTCCAAAATCAAGCGCAGAGTGGAAAGGAACCCGGTCTAGATGCAGTTTTCCAGGCCTCGAAGCCTGCGCGCGGGCCTGATCGGCCTGCTGGCGGCCTATCCGCTTTTCAGCCAGCAGCAGCCCGCACCGCAGCAGCCCAAGCCTCCCAATCCGTTCGAACAGGTCCCGCAGGCCGCCGAAGAGCCCAAACCTCAGCCGCCCAAGCCTGACCAGGCCAAGCCGCTGACCGCGGGCACGCCCGACCGTCCGCCCGCCGATACCATCGAGTCCATCAATTTCAGGGGAGCCCGGAAAGTTCCGCAGGATACCCTGCGCGCCATGATTTTTACCAAGCGCGGGGACGCCTACGACGCCGACACGCTGCACCGCGACCTGATCACTCTGTGGAATTCCAACCGCTTCGACAATATCGAGGTCACACGCGAACCTGGCCAGACCGGCTGGATCATCACCTTTGTGGTGGCCGAGCGGCCGGTGGTGCGCACCATCAAGTACGACGGTTTGAAGTCCATCACCACATCCGAAGTGCTGGACCGCTTCAAGGAACGCCGCGTCGGGCTGACTCCCGAGTCTACCTATGACCGCAACAAAGTCCAGCGCGCGCAAGTGGTCCTGCAGGATTACCTGGCCGAGCGCGGGCGGCAGTTCGCGACCGTCATGCCCGAACTGCAACCGTTCCCTCCCTCTTCTCTGAATATTCTCTTCAAGGTGGATGAGGGGCCGAAGGTGAAGGTCGGCACCCTCGATTTCGAAGGCAACACGGCCTACAGCGACCGGGTGGTGCGCCGCGCCATGCGGAATCTGCGCCCCATTGGCGTGCCGCGTTCGATTGTGGCCGAGAACCTGTTCGCCAGAACGTACGACTCCACCAAGCTTGAGGAAGACGAGCAGCGCATCGTCCAGTTCTACCAGTCTCAGGGCTATTTCACGACGCGCGTCACCGGCCAGTCGGTCAACATCGTGGATGTCGGCGGCGGTAAATTCCGCCTGCCGCTGATCCATCCCAACCGCCCCGGGAAGAATGCCAACATCGCCATCAGCATCGAAGAAGGCCGCCTGTATCATCTGAACACCATCAATTTCGTGGGTGTGAAGCTGTTCCGCACGCCGGAAGAGCTGTTCCCGCAGATTTTCCGGATGAAGCAGGGCGACCCGTTCTCGACCGAAAAGCTCCAGAAGGGCTTCGACGAGTTACGCAAGCTGTACGGCCGGTTCGGCTACATCAACTTTCTGGTGGAGCCCGAGCCCGAGCCCATCCCCGGCAGCGACAAAATCAACCTGACCCTGCGGTTCGACGAAGGCAACCAGTTCTTCGTGCGCCGCATCGATTTCTCCGGGAACACCACCACGCGCGACAAGGTGATCCGCCGCGAGCTGCTGATCGATGAAGGCGACCCCTTCAACACCGACTTGTGGCGCCTCAGCATCCTGCGCCTCAACCAGCTGGGTTACTTCGAGACGCTGAAGGAAACCGAATCCGTCGACATGAAGACGGACAACAATAACCATACCGTGGATCTGACGCTGAAAGTCCGGGAGCGCGGCAAGAACACCATCCAGTTCAGCGGCGGCATTTCCGGTATCTCCGGCAGCTTTGTGGGCTTCTCCTATTCGACCAACAACTTCCTGGGACTGGGCGAAACTCTAAGTCTGTCGAGCCAGCTGGGCACCCGCACCACCGATGTGAGCTTCGGATTCACCGAGCCTTACTTCCTGGACCGGCCCATGCAGGTAGGCTTCACGGTGTTCATGAGCCGCTTCAATTTCGATCAGGCGCGCGAGGCATCGGTGCTGGCGGGCGCGGACCTGATCCCGCTCTACAATTCGCTGGGCTCGCAGAACCTGCTGAACTACACTTCGAATTCGCGAGGGTTCACCACGTTCCTGAACTATCCTCTGAAGCGAAGTTTTCAGCGCCTGGGCGTCAGCTACGGCTATAGCATCCAGAACGTGCGGACTCTGACATCGGCGGCGGCCCAATACTACGACTACCTCAACTTTCAGAACATCAACGGCCCGCAGCAGAATTCGCTGGACGGAATCCGCACCTCCAGCGTGACTCCCACGTATAGCTACAATTCCGTGAACAACCCGATGACGCCTACGGCGGGCACGGGATTCCAGGCGTCGCTGCAATTCGCCGGCAGCATCCTGGGAGGCAACGTAAATCAAATCGAGCCGCAGCTGGATTTCCGGCATTTCCGCAAAGGGCTGCGGCCCGGCCACGTGATCGCCATGCACCTTCTGGCCCGCTATGTGACAGGCTACGGCGGCAAGGTGGCCCCTCCGTTCAATCGCTTCTATATGGGCGGTGAGAACGACGTCCGCGGATTCGAATTATGGGGCGCGGGTCCGTGGGCATTCGTGCCGAATACGGGCCAGGTCAACGTCCTGAATACGGACGGATCTCCCCGGCAGCAAAAGTATATCGATCCGAAAACGGGAGCGGTCAGCCTGGTGAATGCCGGCCAAACCATCCCGTCCTATCAGATGGTATTCCCCGGCGGCGATACCAACATCGTCGCCAATTTCGAATACCGGATCCCGATTATCGGGCAAACCGTGACATTGGCGCCGTTCTTCGACGCGGGCATGAACCGGATATCGAACAAGAGCCAGCTGAAACTGAATCCCAGCCGCATCAGCGATCTGAACGGCCAGTTCCCGGAAGCAGCCTTCGGCGATTCGGCCGTGGTCGCCGCGGGAACCCAGGTCATCCGTACGTCCACCGGAATCGAACTGCAGGTGCTGATGCCGGTCTTCAACCAGCCATTCCGGATCTACTGGGCCTTCAACCCGACGCGAGTTCAGGAGTATCTGCAGCCGCCCATCGTGGCTGACCGCAGCTATTTTCCGAACCAGGCTTCCTTCGTAAACTCGATTCTCACGTTCGGGCAGCCGCAGCCGTTGTTCGAGAAACGCTCGCAATTCCGCTTTACCATCGGCCGGACCTTCTAGTTATCCCGCGGATGGCGCATGCTACGATGTTACAAACAGTTGAAATGAGGAGCTCTCCCGTGAAACAGTTCATTGCCGGTCTGGTTTTAGCATCCGGAACGCTCATGGCGCAAACGCCGGCGGCAGCGCCCAGCAAGATTTGCGTGATCAATCTGCAAAGCGCCATGGTCAGCACGAAAGAGGGGCAGGCCGCGGCGGAAACGTTTCGCACCAAGTTCTCCGAACCCAAGGAGAAAGAGCTTCAGGCCAAGCAGGCGGAAATCAACGAACTGACCGAAAAACTCCAGCGCGGCGCCAATACCATGTCGCAGACCGCCCAGGACGATATGAAGCGCACCATCGACCGCAAGAGCACCGACTACAAGCGCGGCGTGGAGGATTACCAGTTCGACCGGGAAGAGGAACAGCGCAAGCTGCTGGACGATCTTTCTTCGAAGATGCAATCGGTGATTGCCCGTTACGCGCAGGAAAACGGCTGCGCCGTGTTTCTGGACGTGACCAACCCGAATTCGGGGATCATGTGGATATCGGATACAGCCGACGTAACCCGCCAGATCGTGGAAGCCTACGACAAAGCGCAGCCTTCGGCGGGCGCTCCGGCGTCCCGGCCCGCCTCCACTGTGAAACCGCCGACCAGCACTCCGGCCAAGCCGCCCGCAACCACTCCGGCCAAGCCGCCCGCCGCAACCCCGGGCAAACAATAGCGGTGGTGCCGGCCTTCCGGCCGGCTTTTACATAACTTCTTCGGTCCAGTTTTCCAGGATCGATTTCACCTTGGCGGTGAATTGATCGGCCAGAGCTCCATCGATCAGGCGATGATCGAAGGTCAGCGCCAAGTATGCCGTCGACCGGATGGCGATGGCGTCTTCGATCACGACGGGCTCTTTCTGAACCGCGCCAACGCCTAGAATCGCTACCTGCGGCTGATTGATTACCGGCGTCGCAAAGATGCTGCCGAAACTGCCGAAGTTGGTGATGGAGAACGTTCCCCCGCTGACTTCCTCGGGACGCAGCTGGCGTGAGCGGGCGCGGGCGGCCAGATCGACAATGGAGCGCTGCAGACCCACGATGTTCTTTTCATCGGCATTCCGGATGACCGGCACGATCAGCCCGTTTTCAAGCGCCACGGCGATGCCCAGGTTGATGTCGCGGTGGTAGATGATGTTGGTGCCCTCGATGGACGCGTTGACGATGGGAAACTCGCGCAGCGCAGCCACCGCGGCTCGCGCCACGAACGGCAGAAACGTCAGGCCGAATCCATATTGAGCCTGGAAAGCGCCTTTGAGCTTGTCGCGCAGCTTGGCGACTTTAGTCATATCGGTCTTGTGAACCGTGGTTACGTGCACCGAAGTGTTCCTGCTGAACACCATGTGCTCGGCAATCTTCTGGCGCATCATGCTCATAGGCTCGACGCGCATCGCGGCAGGAGCGCCCGCCATGGCTGCCGGAGCGGAGCTGGGAGCCAGGCTTGATGCAGGCGGTGGCGGCGGAGGCGCCGGAGCAGCTACGGGAGCAGGCGCGACAACCTTGGGCGCCGCTTGCGGGACAGGCGTTGCAACCGGCACGGCTGCCACGGCAGTTCCGGTTGACCCCGACAAGTAGGTTTCCAGATCGAGCTTCGTGATCCGTCCGCCAATTCCGGTGCCCTTGACCTTGCTCAGATCAATGTTGTTCTCTCGGGCCATTTTACGGACCAGCGGCGACAGCGGACCGGCAGTCTCTTCCACCACGGTTCCGCTTTCCGCCGGAGGCGCTGCAGCGGGGGGAGCGGGGGGAGCTGGCGCGGCCGAAACAGCAGGAGCCGCCGGAGCAGCAGCCGCGGCCGCCGGGGCGGTAGCCGCCGCAACGGGAGCCGGACCCGTTGACGGTGCAGTCGCGCCATCGCTGATCCGTCCGACGATAGTGTTAATCCCGACGGTCTTTCCTTCCTCGACCAGAATCTCGGCCAGTGTTCCCGCGGCGGGCGAGGGAATCTCGGTGTCTACCTTATCGGTGGAAATCTCAAAAAGCGGCTCGTCCCGTTCGACCTTGTCGCCGGGCTTTTTCAGCCACTTGGTCAGAGTTCCTTCGATAATGCTTTCGCCCATCTGGGGCATTTCTACGTCAATCATCTTTTCTCCATTATCGCGCGGCCGAACACGCGCGCGAACGCTCCGCTCATCGCAGCGACCACTTCGTCGCGGCCGGCCGAACATCCCAGAGCGCGCATCGATGTCACCGGCTGCCGCAATCCGCAGGGAACGATATACCGGAAATAATCCAGGTCGGGATCCAGGTTGAGCGCGAAGCCATGGGAGGTTACCCAGCGGCTGATATGCACGCCCATCGCGGCGACCTTTGCGCCGTCCACCCATACGCCGGTGGCGCCCTGCATGCGACCCGCGGCGATGCCGAACGCATCCAGGGTATCGATCAGCACTTGCTCCAGGGCCCGCAGATAGGCGCCGACGTCGCGCTTCCATTCGCGCAGATCGAGAATCGGATAGCCGACGATCTGGCCGGGGCCGTGATAAGTGACGTCGCCGCCGCGGTCGCAGTGATGCAATTCGATCCCGGCGCGCTCCAATACCTCCGGCGAAGCCAGCAGATTTTCAGAGTGCCCGTTGCGTCCCATGGTGATGACGTGGGGATGCTCCACGATCAGAAGCTGATCGGGAATTTCACCGCGTTTGCGCTGGTCTACGAAACTTTGCTGTAGGTTGATCGCTGCGGCGTAGCGCATACGACCGAGATCGACGAGTTGAAAAAGGGGACAGGCCGCCCGCTGAGTACTCTCAGGCCTGTAAGAGAAATCAGGGCCTGTCCCCATTTTCAAAACGCCGCTAGGCATTGATGGCCATTCCGTACACCGCGTTAAACGCCTCGCCCATGGCTTCGTACAGCGTCGGATGCGCATGGATGGTGTGCAGCAGCGTCTCGACGGTGGCCTCGGCTTCCATCGCCAGCACGCCTTCACTGATCAGCTCGAAGGCCTGCGGCCCGATGATGTGGACTCCCAGGATCTCGCCGTATTTTTCCTCGGCGACGATCTTCACGAAGCCGTCGTGCTGGCCCAGAATCGACGCCTTGCTGTTGGCCGTGAACGGAAACTTGCCGATCTTGACGCTGTGACCCGCCGCGCGCGCCTGCGCCTCGGTGAGTCCCACGCTGCCGATGCCC
>DATIRX010000173.1:0-7225 GCA_035469225.1 Bryobacteraceae bacterium | reverse complement strand
CAGCCTCCGCGGCTGGAGGAGCTGGCCCGGAATCTGGAGCTTCAGGCGGATTTATCGGACCATATGCGCCTGCGCGTGGAAGCGAATCTGCTGCGAAAGAAAGCCCGCCACGTCCAGGCGGCGGCGGAAGATCAGGCAGTCACCGGCCCCGCCCCCGAAGCTACTTGATTTCAGGACTTGCGGGGGTAGCCGGTTCCTGCCCCCAGTTATTGCGGATCACCAGGGTCTGATCGGAATAGAACGTCCGGCGGCCGGAGTTCCCGAAGGAGTCGGGCACCGCGATAATCGCGTACCCGCTGGGCGTCCCCGCCAAAGTGTAGGTGTATCCGTTCTTTTTCCCATCGGCCAGGACCTTGGGGATAATGTTGGCCGCTTCCGGTCCCTCCGGGCCGCCGGCGGGAGGTCCCAGCTGGCTCAGGCTGGTGGCGAACTTCCCGAACTGCGAGGAGTACTGGGTCTCGGCCTGGTGGATGGTACCAATCTCGCGGATCACGGCCATCTCCCGGGCGCCCTGCATCTGGGTATTCATCTTGGGCACGGCAATCGCCAGAATGACCAGAATGATGGAGATAACGATGAGGAGCTCAATGAGCGTGAAGCCTCGGCGGCGGGAACGCTTTTGTCCCAGGTGATTGCCCATACGTATTATTTTAGACGCGGATTTTGCCGCCGGCGTGGAGGGCAAAACTCAGTGAATTCGGTCCAAAACCTTTTCGCGGGTGACCAGTTCGTCGAAAATGGCCAGGACCTGCTTGCGATACATGTAGGTGCGCTGGAGCTTCTGCCGCACCGCCTGCTCGTTGCGGTGCCGGAACATCATCTTGTTCAAGAGCTTCCGGGGAACGTCGATGTCGCGGCGCAGGGTTTCTGCGGAGTGGCCGCGCAGGAATAGCCCATAGAACAGGGCAGCCTCACGTTGAGGCGCCAGAGGATCGAATTCTTCCAGCCGCGCCGCCACCGGCATAAAGACAAGAGTATAATCGCGGCGCGCGCCATCCGCAAGACCCCAGGGGTCCAGAGGCGTGCCATTCTGACACAAGCGTTGTGCCACTATTTCACGCAGTAGGTGCGGTTTTGTCTTCCTGGGGGGCCTTCGGTGAAGAAGATACCATCTCCAGAAACAAAGAAACGATCAGCAATCCGGCGATCACGGCTCCGACTAACATAAGCGACCCCATTTCCTCCGACTAACAGCAACTTTCCTTAAGCACGCTACGGACCATATCGGCCACGCAGTACGATCACGAGACCAGGTCTAGCTAAACTTCTATTTCCTGCGACTAGTGTCTTTGGCCATAAATACGTATCATGTGATGCTCGCGGATGTCCGCGCGATCCTGGAAAGAATCGGCTCAGACGAGATGCCAGCGACGGGCGCTACACTAGAATCTGCATGCCGAAACAATACCCCAGTCCACCCCAGCTAACCATCGATCCGAACAAGAAGTACACCGCGGCGTTCAACACCTCGCGGGGCGAGATCGTGTGCGAGCTGTTCGCCAAAGAAGCCCCCAAGACGGTAAATAACTTCGTCTTCCTTGCGCGCGATAAGTTCTACGACGGCACAAAGTTCCATCGGGTGATCGCCAACTTTATGATCCAGGGCGGGTGTCCGGAGGGTACCGGCTACGGCGGCCCAGGCTACCGCTTTGAAGATGAGATTCAAGGCCGCAAGAATAACCACAAAGTCGGATCGTTATCCATGGCCAACGCCGGCCCGGGAACCAACGGCAGCCAGTTCTTTATTACCCACGTCGCCACCGAATACCTCGATGGGAAACACACGGTCTTCGGGCAGGTGATCAAGGGGCAGGATGTGGTCAATGCGGTGAAGCAGGGCGATACGATCACCAGCTTGACGATTACTGAAGCTTAATCTTTCTCCGGATATCGATTCCTATGAAAATTCTGGCCGTCGGTGCGCATCCCGACGACGTCGAATTCGGATGTGCGCCTGTGCTGATCCAGGAAGTCCGGAACGGCCACGAAGCGCGCATTCTGGTGACCTCCAAGGGGGAAGCTGCCAGCGCCGGGACCCCCGAAGAGCGCGCGCAGGAAGCCCGGGATGCGGCTCGCATCATCGGCGCGGCGATCCAGTTTCTCGACCTGGGCGGGGATTGCCACATCCGGCACAACCCCGCCACCGCGATGCTGCTGGCCCTCGAGATCCGGCGCTTTAAACCGGACGTGGTCCTGGCCCCGCACCTGGGTGAAAACCAGCACCCGGATCATTGGGCGGTGGGAAAAAGCGTGCGGGACGCCGCGCGGCTGGCTCGCTACGGTGGTTTGCGGGATCTGGAAGAGCTGGCGCCGCATCCAATTACGAGCTTGTATTACTACAGCATCACGCAGGTTCTGATGGATTCACCCCCGCAGCTGGTGGTGGATGTGAGCAGTGTCCGGGAGGCCTGGGAATCCGCCATCCAGTGCCATAAGAGCCAGATGAAGACCAGAAACTACGCCGATCTGGTGCTTTCCCGGGCGCGGGCGACCGGCGCGGCCATCGGCGTCGACTACGCTATCGGGTTGTGGTTGAGCGACCCGATTCGGGTTGGATCGCTGGCGGATATCCCGTTGTCCTCAAGGTACTTTTAACGACCATGAGGACCGCCGGCCGCCTGTCGATCGGGATCACCTGTTACCCGTCCATCGGGGGCAGCGGCATCGTCGCTTCGCAGCTGGGAAGCGAGCTGGCGCGGATGGGTCACCGGGTCCACTTCATCAGCTACGAGCCGCCTTTCCGGCTGGATCGTAAGCAGCGCAACGTCACCTTCCACCAGGTGGAGCTGAACGAGTACAGGCTGTTCAAGTATCCGGATTATACGCTGCCTCTGGCGGTGAAGATGGTGGAAGTAGCCGACAAGTGGAAGTTGGATATCCTGCATGTCCATTACGCCGTTCCGCACGCCACCGCAGCCCTGCTGGCGACGCAGATCGCCCGCGACCAAATGCAGCACGCGCCGCATGTGATCACGACGCTCCACGGGACCGATATCACGCTGCTGGCGCGGGATCGCAGCCTGGGGCCGATCATCAAGTACTCCATCGAAAGTTCCTGCGGGGTGACGGCGGTTTCAAAAAGCCTGAAGCAGGAAACCATTCAGGTGCTGAAGACCCGCAAGCCCATTGAGGTGATCTACAACTTCTACCGTCCCAAGCCGCCCCGCAAGGGACGGGCCGAGGTTCGCCGCGGACTGCGGATTCGCGAGAGCGATTTTCTTCTGATCCATCTCTCCAACCTGAGGCCGGTAAAGCGGGTGGAGGACGTCCTGGCCGTGATGGCCCAGGTGAAGAGTCGTCCGAATGTGAAGCTTCTGGTCCTGGCCGGCGATTCCTTCGCGCCCTTCCGGCCGCTGGTGAAACGGTTGGGGATCGAAAGCCGGGTGATCGTGAAAGAGAACGTTCTGGACATCGAGAACTACCTGCACGCGGCGGATGCCGGGTTGTATGCCTCGGAAAAAGAGAGTTTCGGGATGGGCGTCCTGGAAACCATGAGTTTCGGCAAGCCGGTGGTGGCGACGCGGGTGGGGGGTGTGGCGGAGATCATGCAAGACAAACGAACCGGTTTCCTCGCCCGTCTGGGAGACGTCCAGTCGATGGCGGCCGCCGTGGAGCGCCTGGCCGGCGATCCGGATCTGGCTGCGCGCATGGGGTCCGCGGCGCGCCAGCGAGCCGAGCAGGAATTCTCCTCGCAAAAAAGTGTGGAGCAGTACCTGGATTTATACCGGCGGACGATCCGGGACTGCCCGGACTAGGACACCTTCCACAGAATCAGGATGATGTTCCAGATCACCAGTGCCGCATACCAGTAGTTGATCCAGGGGATCAGCCTGGATCGTCCGCTCCGCACACAAATCAAAGCCAGTAATACGGCGAACATTTTGTCCGCCAGCAATCCAGCGAACGGTCCAAGACCTACCAGCAGGCGGACAAACGGACTCGATTCCATCAATCCAGCCCGAAACCCGATCAATGTCGTGAGAGCATCCAGCAGCTGCAGATAGAAGAATACCTGCAGGCTGGGAGAAAAAGTGTAAAGACGCAGCGAAGCAGCAGTCATGTGCGCTTTGACATTCTAACCGGGTTTATCACAGAATGATGAATCCTATCCGAAAGATAGTGCCCTGCTCCGTGGGCTCCTCTCAAGTTCTGCGCCTATCTTTCGGATATAAGGGCCGGTCATGGCAACATGGAGAGCAGGGGACAACTCATGAAGAAGATTGAAGCCATCATCCAGCCTCATAAGCTGGATGACGTGAAGGCCGCTCTGGCCGATATCGGCATCGACGGCATGACCATTCTGGAAGGCCGCGGCCACGGGCGCCAGAAGGGCCACACCGAGACCTACCGTGGCGTCGAATACCAGGTGGACCTGCTGCCGAAGTTCAAAATCGAAATGGTGGTGCCGGATGACCGCGCCGAGGAAGCTATTCGCAAATTGATGGCCGCCGCGCGGACCGGCAAGATGGGCGACGGCAAGATCTTCGTATCGGAGATTTCGGACGCCTACCGCATCCGGACGGGCGACTGGGGAGAAGCGGCGTTATAAGAGTTACCAATCGAGAGCGAGCCGGGTAAACGTTCGCACGGCCACACCCGACGGACCCTTGGCCAGGAACGGTTTCGCTTCGTCCAGCCAGGCAGTCCCCGCGATATCCAGGTGCACCCAGGGCGTATCGCCCGCGAATTCCTTCAGGAAGTATGCGGCGCTGATGGCCCCGCCCCAGCGTCCGCCGATATTGGCCAGATCGGCGAAGGCGCTCTTCAGCAGATCCTTATAGTCGTCATCGAGCGGCATGTGCCAGGATTTTTCGCCTTCGGCCTTTGCGGCGGCCAGCACTTTCGCGAGCAGGGCATCGTTGTTGGTGAACACGCCGATGTTGACGTTGCCCAGAGCCACCACGATCGCGCCGGTAAGCGTGGCGGCGTCCACCAGGTGCGTACAGCCCAGGCGCTGCGCATAGGTGATCGCATCCACCAGGATCAGGCGGCCTTCGGCATCGGTGTTGAGCACTTCGATCGTTTTCCCGGAAAGGGAAGTGACGATATCGCCGGGGCGCTGGGCCTTACTTCCCACCATGTTTTCTACCGCCGGGACGAGCGCTGTTACAGGAATGGACGGCTTCAGCCACGCGATGGCGCGCATGGCGCCCAGCATGGCGGCGCCGCCCGCCATGTCGTATTTCATCTTCTCCATGCCTTCGGCGGGCTTGATCGAAACTCCGCCCGTATCGAAAGTAACGCCTTTGCCAACCAACCCGAGATGATCTTTCGTGGCAGGGGGATTCGCCGGTTTGTAGCGAAGGATGATGAGAGCAGGCGGCTCGGCGCTGCCCTGCGATACGCCCAGCAGCGATCCCATGCCGAGCTGGCGCATGCGGGGTTCGTCCAGAACTTCAAACTCCAGGCCCACTTCGGCGGCCATGGCGCGAGCGCGGTCCGCCAGCAGCGTCGGGGTCATCACATTGGCCGGTTCGTTGACCAGCTCGCGAGTGAAATTTTGCGCATCGCCCAGGATCTTGCCGCGCTCGAACGCGGCTTTCGCCGAATCGGGCGCGACCAGCACAAACGCCTCGAGAGACTTAGCGTCGCTGGAAGTCTTATAACGGTCGGGCTCGAAGTTGCCCAGGATGGCGCCTTCGACAGCGGCTTCGGCGTCGCCGCCGGAGAGGAACCAGGCTAACTTTCTGACGCCCTTCTGCTTGAGTGCGCGCACAGAAGTTCCCACTGCCCGGCGCAGGACAGAGGCATCGTATTTGTCGCGCTTGCCTCCGCCTGCCACGGCAAGCCGCTTGGCCTTGAACCCCGGCGGAACGTGCTGAACCGCCAATTCACCCGTCTTTCCGGTGAATTCGCCGGAAGCCTTCAGCTCGCCTATCCATGCGGACGAGCCCTTCAGCTCCGAGGGTACTGCTTCCTCCTCAAACAAAAGCACGACGACCGCGTCAGCTTCGACGCGGTCGGGGGATTGCGATACGAGAGTAGTTTCCACTACTTCAAGCTTACTTGACTTGCTTCTTAATTTTATTTCTTGGCTTTGGAAAGCTCCGCGTAGAAGGGATCGAGTCGCGCGGGAGGCGTCCACTGGGCGCCGGTCACATTCCAGCCGATGTCGTCAGTCTTGATCGAGGCAAGCAGCTTGTCCTTGGGCGTGCCCTTCTTGACTTCGGCCTGAGCGCGCGAGATCAGCAGGTCCCACTTGCCTTTGTAGGCTTGCACGTCGGCCTTGGTCATCACGTTGCCATGGCCGGGGATGAGCGTGTCGAAATCCAGCTTGAGCGTACCGGCAATCAGCTTGGGCCATTCGACGGCGCTGCCGCCGTTGGGAAAATCGATGTTGGGGGCGCCGTTGACAATCGCATCGCCGCCCGCGACGATTTTCAGATCGGGGAAGTAGACCACGGAGTCGCCACCCGTATGGGCGCGGCTGAAATGGTAGACTTCCGCCTTCACGCCGCCCAGCTTGATGGTGGTCTTCTTGCCATAGGTGACATTGGGCTCAGCCGGTTTTCCGGCGGGCGCGGTGTAGGTGGCGAGCTCGGCTTTTTCGCCTTCGTTGGCGATGACCTTGGCGCCGGCATCGATAAAGCTCTTGGTGTTGCCGCTGTGATCCTGGTGGACGTGGGTGATCACGACGTATTTCACGGGCAGCGTCGATACGGTCTTGATCTGAGCCATCAGGTCGTTATAATTGGCCTCGCCCAGGTTCTTCGTATCCACCACGATCAGGCCGTCTTTGGTTACGCGAACGCTGGTGTTTCCACCCGCTCCCGTCACTTCATAGAATCCGTCTTTGATCTTGACGATCATCTGGCCCGCGGGTGGGCCGCCTTTTCCTTTTCCGTCGCCCTTGCCCTTACCGTCGCACTTACCCTTGCCGTCTTTGGCCTGGGAGGAAACGATCAGGGACGCTGAAACCATCGCGAATAACGCGGCAGCAGCAAATAGAGGTTTACGCATAATTGAAATTTCTCTCCTCAAGGGCAACATGGTGCCCGAGCAGGATTGAGTATAGCTCAGTCCCGGCCGCGGCGGCCCAGTGCCGACTTGGCTTCGGACTTCATCTCGCGCTCCCGCTCGCTCTGGCGCTTGTCGTGGAACTTCTTCCCTTTGCCGACCGCCAGCTCCACCTTGATCCGGCCGTTCTTCAAGTACATCTTGGTGGGAACGACCGTCAGCCCGCGCTCGCGAGTGGTCTCCTGGAGCTTGACGATTTCGGACCGGT
>DATIRX010000172.1:0-21503 GCA_035469225.1 Bryobacteraceae bacterium | reverse complement strand
CTGGGCCTGATTCAGGTCATGAAGCACCTGGAAAATATCGAAGAAGTGGGGAAGGGAATCGCGGTGGCGTTCGTCGCGACGGTCTACGGCGTGGCCGTCTCCAATCTGATTTTCCTTCCGGCGGCAGCCAAGCTGAAGGCTCGGATCCGCCAGGATGCGCAGGATAAAGAACTTCTGCTGGAAGGCGTTTGCAGCATCGTGGAAGGCATGAACCCGAAACTGATCCGCGTGAAACTGGAGGCCTTCCTCCAGCATGCCAGCAAGTCCAAGAAAGCCGAGAAGGAAGCCAGCGGGGCTGGAGCGCCGGCGCCGGCCAAGGGATAGCATGCCGCGTCCCAAGCACGTCGAACACGAAAACCACGAGCGCTGGCTGGTCTCCTACGCGGATTTCATCACGCTGCTGTTCGCATTCTTTGTAGTAATGTTCGCCTCTTCGCAGACGGATAAGTCCAAAGCCAAGCAAGTTTCCGAGGCGGTGGAAAAAGCCCTCAAGGAAGGCCACTCGGTCAGTATTCCTCCGGCCGTCGCAAGAGTGCTGGGCGGCACCGTGGACGATAAGGGCCAGGGTAACGCGCAAATGCACGGTCCGGGCGGCGCCCAGAAAGCCGCCAAGGAAGAGCAGCCGGAAGTGATGGAACTGAGTGTCTCTCTCAAGACCCTGTCCGTTCAACTGGAAACGGAGATCAAAGAAGGCAAGGTGGAGGTCAGCATGACTCCGCGGGGCATCGTGGTCAGCCTGAAGCAGGCGGCATTTTTTCCTTCCGGAGCCGACGCGGTGGATCCCGCCACATTTGCCACCATGTCCAAAGTCGCGGGGGCGCTCAAAGAGGTTTCCAATCCCGTCCGTATCGAAGGCCACACCGATGCACAGCCGATTCATACCGCACGATTCCGCAGCAACTGGGAACTCTCCGCTGCCCGCTCGATCGCGATTATGGAACTGCTTTCGAGCCGCTTTGAGATCGCCCGCGACCGGCTCGCAATCGTCGGGTACGCCGACACCGTGCCGGTGGCGGACAACGATACGCCCGAAGGTCGGGCGCGCAATCGACGTGTGGACCTGGTGATCCTGAACAACTACGCGATCGCCAAAACAGAACCCGGCAAGATGGCAGCGGCCAAGGCCGAACCGGCTAAGAAGTAGCCGAGCGGTCTACTTCAAGTAATCAAACAGACTGGAATGCGGCATGGATGCCTGAGCCTGCAGTGCGGACTGCTGGCTGAGACGTTCGGCCTGCAGATCGGTCGTGGCGGCCGCGATGTCCGTATCGCGTTCATCGCTTAATGCGCTCTTCCACTGAAGCTGGAACTTCTGCGCGATATCCAGAGCATTGGCCACGCGATTCTGAACCGCGCCGTAAAACGTTCCCTGCTGCGAAAGGTAGTCCTGGGCTTTCTGAATGGCGGCCACCGCGGCTGCCGTGCCCGGCTGATCGTTGTTGGCGAGCGCCACCCGCAGGCTGTTCACTGCCGCGAAGACGTTGTCTGCGGCGATGCTGTCGTCAGGATTGCGATGATCGAAGAGGTCTTGTGCGGTTTGGGATACGGCGAACACGACGCCGTTGGAATCCTGAATGAGCCGCGTGGCCGGCGCCGTAAGCAAGCGGGTGACGCCGGTCGGACTGGCAAGATTCACGTCGTAGGCCGGCTGTGTCGAGCTGTCCCCACTGAACAGGTAGCGGCCCGCGAACGTCGCCCGGCTGGCATCCACCAGCGCGCTGAGGATCTGCGCGGCTTGCGCGGCCAGGTCGATTCGGGCCTGGGCTGAAAGCGTCCCCGAGGCGCCTTGCGCTCCCAGGCTTCGAGCTTGATCCAGGAACGAGACGGCATCCTGCACCACGCTGGAAGCCGAGTCAACCTCGCTCTTAACGCTATGCAGATTGGCGGCGACCTGAGTGACTCTGCTGATATCGGTTTCGAGTTGTAATACGTCCCCTACCGCCCTGGGATCATCCGACGGGCGGTTGATCCTCAGGCCAGAAGTGAGCTGGGCTTGGGTTTTGTTGATGCGGTCGTTTACCGCGCCCAAGTCAGCCAGGAATTTCTCCCGCACCGGATCGAAACTTTGCAGCATTTGGTCTTCTCCTAGCGGGCTAAATCATATTCATGAGCGTGTCGGCCAGCCCGTTGATCACGCTGATCATTTTGGACATGGACTGGTAGCCGCGCTGCAGTTCCATCACCCGGACCGCCTCTTCGTCCAGCGAAACTCCGGATACCTGGGTGCGTAGCGCCCGAGCCTGCGTCACCGCCTGCTGAGCTACGTTCTGATTCGCCGCGGCCGTAGCGGACTGCTGGCCCAGAATCTGTGTCTGGCCGTTCAGATAATCCTGGATCGACTGGCCGTTTATGGTGTCCGTGCCGGCTTTCGACTGGCCCAATCCGGCCAAGGCCAGCACAATTCCGTTGGCCACTTGCGGAGGGCCTGGAGCCAGCGCCGCGAGCGTATCGGTCGTGATATTTGGATTGATCGTCAGCGTACGTGCCGTCGTCACGGCGCTCGATCCGTCGTAACTGAACAGCGCGACGCCCAGCTGCCCCCCCGGCGTCAGGCCGGAGCCCAGCAGCTGGTTCACGCGGTCGGCTACCTTCTTGGCGATCAGGTTGATCGCGCCCGCCTGCTGGCTGTCGCCTTGCAGGCCGGGAAGTACGGTGTTGCGGACAACCAGCAGTCCGGCCAGTGTGCCGCTGCCCACATGGCTGGTGACATCCTGTCCATTCGCGTCCAGGATGTGAGCCGTCGGCCGGGCGCTCGGATTCACTGGGACGCCGGTGTCGAAGTTCGACGCCTTGAGCAAATATTGGCGCGGGCCGATCACCAGGGGGGTTTGTCCGCCCAGCAACAGCGTGACGCTTCCATCGCTTTCAAATCGGGCCGTGACGCCCGCCGACGAGCTTAACGTTTCCAGCGTGTCGTGCAGGTGCGCATCCAGTCCCGCGTCCGTGGCTCCCCCTTGGGCCTGGCGGACATTGTAGTCCGCCACCTGCGCTGCCAGCGCGTTGATCTGATCGATCGTGGAGCCGATCTTGTTGTCAATGCTGTCGGTGACGTTGGAGAGAACCGACATGGTCTGTTGGAAACTCGCGCCTAAGTCCTGCGCCTTGGCCAGCACGTCCTGGCGGGCCGCGGCGGAATCGGGATTGGTGCTCCAGTTGGAAAAACTCTGAAACAGGCTGTTTAGCGATGCCAGGATTCCGCTTTGGCCGGTGACGTCGAAGATCGGCTCGATCCCGGACAGCGATTGCGCCTGCGCCCGGAAGTTCCCCAAGAGCCCCGACTGGTAACGCACGCCCTGCTCCAGGAATTCGTCCCGCGTGGATTGCGGCGCGCCGGCTTGCACACCCCCCAGCAATCCGGATTGGAGCTCAAACGGCAATGCGTTGAGCGTGGGCAGCTGTTTGGCGTATCCCGAAGTGGATGCGTTGGAAACGTTGTTTTGCGCGACTTCGAGAGAACGCTCGAACGCAGCGAGGGCATTCGCGCTGGAGTTTAGATTCGCAAAGAGGCTGCCCATGGATTACACCTCGTAGCTGGCCTGCGGCGCGCTGGGCAGCAAGACCGGCTGTCCCTGGTTGGTGTAGCCTTCGCTCAAACGCAACTGCGCCCAGCCTTGGCATAGGTTCGCTGCCTGCTGGATCTGCAGACCGAGAAGGGCCGATCTTTTCCGAACCCCCAGCAGGGCGGGGTGGTCCGCGGGAACCGGCCGTTCGGACGATTCGAGGGACTCGCAGTCCAACCAGCCGGCGATGTCGTGCAACTCGGCCTCGCAGCGGTCCAGAGTCTCGGGCCGATAGTCGAGCAGAGCGGTGGAAATCTCCTCCAGCTTCGCCTCAGCGGTCTTGCAGCGTTCTTGAATGGTCATGTCCAGCCTCGTTTGCAGAAAGGTTCTCAGTAACCCTTGAGCATGGCTGCGACCATGGCGCCGCTGAGTGCCAGATGATCCACCTGGTACTGGCCGGATTGAACGAGCTGGGTCAAACGCGCAACGCGGCTGGTTTCTTCCGCGGTGGGAGTCATCGCCAGGAGACGAAGCTGGTCCTGGCTACCCAGGGCCACGCCGTCCTGCCCGGCCGACGAAGAAGGCTTCGCGGTCCTGGGTGAGACTCTGGCGTTCGTCTCGTAAACCTTCTCAGTATTAGGTTTCTGAGTATTCAAGGCTTTGCGCTCGTCAATCTGCATTTTGGCGCCCCTTTATATATCGCAGCGAACTCATGTTTGTTGAAGGAAATAACCCGGCATTCGCACCTGAGACGGTTGGCCGTAGTACTCGATAGTGCTTTAACTTCAATACCTCTCCCCGGAACATTTCCATCGAATCCCCCAGTCTCCACTCAATGGCCAGCAGATTTAGCCGCCGTCTCCGGCTGGCCAGACGGCGCCTGGCGAGCCTCCAGCAGAGACCTGCCAGCGAGCCGGCCAGCAGCAGAATGGTGATCCGAATGATCACGATCTGGTTCCTCTTTGCGTGCCGTCTCCCGAGACCAGCTCCAGCACGCGAACTCCGTAATGGCCGTCCACCGCCACCACTTCTCCGCGCGCAATCAGGCGATCGTTCACTCGAACTTCCACGTTGTCGTGCAGGGACTGGTCCAGTTCCACCACCGAGCCGGTAGCCAGATTCAGCAGATCTTTCATGCGGATCTGGGTGCCGCCGAAGGAAACCGATACCGGAACCTGGACGTGCATCAGCATGTCGCCGGGGTTCGTTCCACTGGGAAGGACGCGCGCGGGAGCGATATGTTTCGCCGGTTCGAGCCCGCTGCCCAGGGTCTCTTCGAATTCGGGGCTCAGCACGCAACAGGCACTGGGCCATTGGCCCGCCGGATAGCGAATCGCAATCGAGATCCGCGTCCAATCGTTCGCGGGAGCGCCCGATGGGCCTGCATCGCGGGCCGTGGCGCGCTCTCCGAACTGTTCCGAGACGGCCTTTGCGAAACACCGGCTGACCAGCGCGAAGGCGTTTTCGCGCGTATCCTCCGAGGCGCCGCCGCGGCCAAGCTTTTCCCAGGTTTCATCTGGTGCGCCGATGAAACAGTTCGCGCCTGGATGCGTACTGAGTCCGCCGGACCACCATGTCCATGCTTCCGCGCCGCTTTCCGGACCGGAAGTCAGGCTCCAATCCAGCCGGATTTCTTCGGGGCCGCTTTCCGACAGGGCCTCGGATACAGCGCGCGTGAGAGCGTCCAGGATTCCGGAGACCAGTGCTTGTTTGTCCATTTAGTACAACCCCTTGGGCGTGGGCCAGTGCCGTTGCAGATAATTTCGGAGCCGCAGGACCGCCTGGGCCTTGATCTGGGAGACCCGGGTGATATGCAGGCCCAGGATAGGTGCAATTTCCCGAATGCCGAGCTCCTGGCGATAATACAGATCCAACACCATGCCTTCGACGCGCGGCATCTTCTTCAAGCCCTCGGCGATCAGCTTTTCCAGCTCGGAGCGTTCCAGCTGGCGCGCTGGCGAGTTTTCCTCCGGGTCGGCAATGAAGTTGATCAGGCTGCGCGAATCCTCATTTCGCGGCGCGGCGTCCAGACTGCCCAGGCTGATTCCCCTCAGCTCCAATAATGCTTCCTGGTAAGCCTGCAGGCTGATTCCCAGCTGCGCCGCAATTTCTTCTTCGGAAGGGGTACGCTGCAGGCGCTGCTCCAGGATTCCGACGGCCGCTTGCATTTGCTTGAGATGCTTGCGCTTGTGAGCGGGAATCCCGTCCAGGCCGCGCAGGCTATCCAGAATCGCGCCGCGAATCTTGTGCTCGGCGTAGGTCTTGAGCTGGACGTTGAACTGCGGATCGAAATTGTCGATGGCGTTGATCAGGCCTACGATGCCGATAGAGATCAGATCCTCCAGGCAGGTGGCGTCGGGAAGTTTTTCGTGAATCCGCGTAGCTACCCAGCGCACCTGGGGCAGGTGCTCCAGAATGAGCCGCTCCCGTTCGTTCGACGGGTCGGCCGCCGGGGAGGAATACGCGAGTGTGCTGAGACTAGCCATGAATTGTCTTAAGCCGCATGATGGGCGCGCGCCCGCGGGAGCACCGGCACCATCGCCAGAAGATCCTCTACGGTGGCTGGGCGTATGTCCTCCGGAATCCTTGGTCCGTGCGACAGGAAAGAGAGCGCCAGACCCGCGCGGGCCGCCTCTGAAAACACCGTGCCCAAGGTTGCGGTCTCGTCCAGCCGGGTGATCAGAAGCTTGGACGGCTGGAAAACGCGGTACCGCTCGATGGAATTTCTCAGATCGCGCGCACGCATGTACGCCGGCGCGACCAGGTGAATATCGACGTCGCCACACGAGGCCAGGACAGCGGCCAGCTCGGCGGCGGCAGCCTGTTCGTGAACCGAAAACCCGGGCGTATCGATCAGCACGCACTCTTTCTTGCGCGCTTCGCCCACCAGCTTCGGAAGATCGACCAGGGATTCCACGGAAGTAAATGTGATGCCGGGGGTGGCCACCGGGCTCAACAGCTCCCGTGCTCCCGATCGCAGCCGGTCCATCGACACAAGTCGCACCGGACGCTGGGCGCTGGCGATGACCGCCAGCTTGGCGAGACTGGTGGTTTTGCCGCTGCCGGTGGGTCCCACTACGGCGGCCACGGCGCCCTGGGATCCGTTTACGCCCAGCCTTGGCTGGACCATGACGCGGCTTTCGAGTTCCGCCCGGAGGAAATTCTCGACGCGAGCCGGATCGGATCGCAGAGATTTCCAGCGATTCTGTGCTCCCTCGGCTTCCGGACCGGTGTACAGGAAGAACGCGTCGGTTGCCATGGCGGCTTCCAGACGGGCAGCGATATCTTTGCACAAAACCAGATCCACTTCGGCCGCATCCAGGCGCGCGAATATTTCCGCCACTTCCGGAACGGACTGCTGCGCGGTCCACTGTTGTTTCGCCGAGCGCACCAGCAGATTCTGAAGATTGTCCATTTGCGCGCGCAGCTTTTCGATCTCGCCTGTCGCGGGCACCGCCGGAATCTCGGCGGCTGCTCGGGGAGGCGCTGGAGGCACCCGCGATGCAGCCCGTGCAGGCGCCGCAACCTCCCGGCTTGGTGTGTCGCCGGCCACGCCCATCACCACTTCGTATCCCGCGCCCGATCCGGAGTCCGGGAGGCGGCGCGTGTTCAACAGGAGCGCATCCGAGCCGAGCTCCACCCGCGCCTTGCCGATCGCCTCATCCATGGATTTAGCGAAGTACGACTTAATCTTCATTCCCTGTGCATCCTTCATTCAATGACTCCGCGAGACCGCACCTTCACCTCCGGCGGGACTTCGTTATGCGATAGCACCGTCAGGTTAGGCAGGCTGGATTCGGCCACCTGCCGCAGAAAATAGCGTGTTCCGGAACTGGTAACGATGGCCGCCGACTCGCCTTTGTCTACCCGGCGCTTCAATTTGGTGAGAATGTCGGTGATGGTTTCCGGCGACATGCTGGCGACGCTGTTCCACTCGCCGTGCTCGACCGATGTCTCGACGGCCCGATCCAAGGAGGAGTCCAGCAGATAGGCCGGCAGTTCGCCTTGTGCATTCACCAGCGGCTGCGTGATGGCGCGGCGAATCGACTGCCGGACGTATTCCGTCAGCAGGACCGGATTCTTCGTAGTTTGCGCCGCTTCTCCCATGGCTTCCAATATTCCGACCGCGTCGCGGATGGGTACCCGTTCCCGCAGCAGGTTCTGGAGTACTCGCTGGATCGTAGCCAGGGAGAGCAGTTTGGGTACCAAATCCTCGATGAGCTTGGGATTCTCCTGCGCAACGCGGTCGCAGTAGTTCTTGGCGTCCTGCCGGGTGAACAGTTCGTGGGCATGCCGGCGGACCACCTCGGTCAGATGGGTTCCGATGATACTGACCGGGTCCACCACCGTGTATCCGGCCCCGCGCGCCACATCGGCCTGGTCCCTGGCGACCCACAACGCAGGCAGTCCAAAGGCCGGATCACGCGCCGGTTTCCCTGCGATCCCGGTATCCGCGGTTCCGCTGGAAATGGCCAGTTCGTGGCCCTGCATCAGCTCGAAGCGGGCAATTTCCATGCCGCGCATCTGGATCACGTACTCGCGCGAACGGAGGCCGACGTCGTCCTTTACCTTGACGGCCGGGAGCAAATATCCCAGCTGGCTGGCAAGCTGCCGGCGGATCGCCCCGACGCGCTGCAGAAGGGGCGACTGGTTCCCTTGTTCCACCAGGTTCACCAGACCGAGTCCTACGTCGAGAGACAGCGGCTCCAGCTTGAGTAAACCCTCGATGTTTTCCTTGGGCTTGGTGTCGCCGGCTGTCAGAACCGCGGCTTCTTCGTCAGTTTTCCGACGCAAACGCAGGGCTACGATGCCCACGCCGCCGCCCAGCAGCAGGAACGGAACGGTCGGCAGCCCGGGCAATAACGCCAGCGCGACCAGAACTCCGCTGGCCAGCATCAGAGGCTGGGCATTGCCCAAAACCTGCTTATAGAACTCCGAGCCGAGGGTATCGTCGGAGGCCGTGCGGGTCACGATCAAGCCGCCGGAAATCGAAATCATCAGCGCCGGGATCACCGTGACCAGTCCGTCTCCGATGGTCAAAACCGTATAGGTCTCCAGCGCCTTACGCAGCTCCATGCCGTGTTGCAGGACGCCGATCAGGAAGCCGGCGAGGATGTTGATGCCGGTAATCAGGATGCTGGCGACGGCATCCCGCTGGGTGAAACGCGAGGCGCCGTCCATGGCGCCGTAAAACTCTGCTTCCGAGGCCAGGTTCTTGCGCCGCTTGCGCGCTTCCGCTTCGTCGATGAGGCCGCCGTTGAGGTCCGCGTCGATGGACATCTGCTTGCCCGGCAATGCATCCAGGGTGAAGCGGGCGGTGACTTCCGAAATACGCACCGCGCCATGATTGATGACCACATACTGGATGGCGATCAGCACCAGGAAGATCACGGTTCCGATGATGTAGTTGCCGCCCACAACGAAGCTCCCGAAGGCTTCGATCACGTGTCCCGCCGCGGACGTTCCGCTGTTGCCGTTCAACAGGATCAGGCGCGAGGAGGAGATATTCAGAGCCAGACGGTACAGCGTCAGCAAAAGCAAGGTGGTGGGAAAGACGTTGAAATCGACGGCCTTCCGGATATATACGGATACCAGCAGCACGATCACCGACAAGGTGATGTCCACCACGATCAGAAAATCCAGCAGGAATGCCGGCATGGGCATGATCAGAGCGATCACGATGCCGACGACGGCGATCGGAACGGCCATCTCCTTCAGCCCCAGGGGAGAGGCCGGCAGAAGCTTGGTTACCGCGGCGGTGGAGGTGCTTTGCGCCATTCTAATCCGTGATTATGCCGCTCCAGCCATGCACTCTTGCGCTTTCAATTTGTACAGCAGCGTGGTGCGCTTCAGGCCCAGGGCCTTGGCGGCTTTCGCCTTGTTGCCGCCGTGGCGGCGCAGGGCCTGGTCGAGCAGAAGTTTTTCCACCTTTCCCATGAGGTCCTCGAAGGGAAGGTCGTCCGTAGGCACGTCCAGTGGGAATTCATCCAGCCCCGTGCTCAGCTCGCGCACTGCGGGCTGCAAGTACAGATCGATATCGCCAAGATAAATGGTGTCGCGCTCGCCGCTCAAGGCCGCGGCCATTTCCATGGCGTGCTCCAGTTGGCGGACGTTCCCGGGCCACTCGAATTCGGTCAATCGGCGCAAGGCTTCTTCCGTCAGCCGCTTCTGCGGCAGACCCTCGCGCAGGCATACCGATTCGATGAAGTGCGCTGCCAGCAGAGGAATATCGCTGCGGCGTTCGCGCAGGGTAGGCACGCGAATGGGAATTACATTGAGGCGATAGAACAGATCTTCGCGAAAACGCTTTTGGGCGACGGCCTGTTCCAGATTGATATTGGACGCCGCAATGATGCGCGCATCCACCTTCACCGTTTCCGAACTGCCCACGCGCTGTAACTCGCGTTCCTGCAGTACGCGCAGCAGCTTGGGTTGCAGCACCAGCGGGGTTTCGCCGACCTCATCCAGAAACATCGTGCCGCGGTGCGCCTGCTCGAAACGGCCCATCCTGGCTCCCACGGCGCCGGTGAAGGCGCCCTTGGTATGCCCGAACAATTCCGCTTCAATGAGATGCTCCGGCAGCGCGCCACAGTTGACCGCCACCATCGGCGCACCCGCCCGCCGGCTGGCCATGTGGATGGCCTGTGCCACTCTTTCTTTACCCGTGCCGGTCTCGCCGGTGATCAACACGGTGGACTGCCGCGGTCCCGCCAGGCGAATGATCGCCCGCAGTTCCCGCATGGGCTGGCTTTCGCCCACCAGCAGCCGGTTCCATGGCTCCAGCAGACCGGAGGGCCCCTTTTGATCCGCTGCGTCGAGCGCCGCCGATACGCTGGCGCCGATCTCTTCAGCCGTCCGTTCTCCCACCAGGTGCTGGAATAACCCCGATGCCGGTCCGATGAGCAACTCGTTCAGGCTGCGATCGCGATCCAGGATCACGACCGGCACCGGGCGGACTGCTCTCTGCGCGGTCGCCAGCACTTCTTCGACGAAGGCAGAGGAAGCGGGAAGCTCGAGCACGATCACCCGGCGCCGCCCGAGGTCTTTCTTCTTCCATTCTTGAGAATCTGTGAGAGCGAACGACGCTTCCAGGCCCGTGTGTCGGGCTACTGCTTCGCTGATTGCGGTGTCCCTGCCGGAACCAATCCAGAGCATATCGCCTGTATCCAACTTTCTTCGAAGGATTTAATGCTTAGAACTCTGAGCGGGTCCGGTTACATCACCGGCTTCTGCACGAAAATCTGTCACCGGCAGGCCCACCCAAGGTCCTTACTGATGAGTAAGATCGCCAGATGTGTCAGAAAAGCTTAGTACTGATATGCGGGTTGGCATACCCGCGGATGGGGGCATTCCTGGTCTCAGGTAAAAAAGTTTGACGCTGGAATAAGCTCGAAATGCCTCGGCTGTTTGCGATATGCATCTCATGCAAAGCTCCGATCCGGTCCAGCAGGCCCAGCGTGAGTATCTGGAGAGCCGGATCCTCTCAGCCCAGCCGGCCGAGCTGATCGAGATGCTCTATCAGACGGCGATTCAGAGTCTGAAGAAATCCATCAGCCATCTGAAAAGCGGGGACGCGATGGCCCGATCGCGCGAAGTCACCCGCGCGCAGGAAGCGGTCAATGAACTGATGGCCGCGCTGGATCATTCGGTGGGCGCATCCTTTACGCAAACCCTGGCCGCCCTGTACTCCTACGTTCAGCAGCAAACGCTCAAAGGGCACGCCGGACCCTCGGAAGAGGCGTTTCACAGAGCCATCGGAATTCTGACGACGCTGCAGGAAGGCTGGAACGGCGTTCGTGCTGACCTGGCCAAGCCGAATCAGGCGGCTGCCCCGCAGGTGGCCGCCGCGGCCACCCCCGAGATCGCCGCGGAACCGCGCGAGAATGTCAGCGATCGCTCGGTGGAATACTGCCAGACGGTTCCGGCTGCGTCGCGGGGCTGGAGTGCCTAGCGTTTTGGCGGCTTAGTCCCTCTACGATCATCTTGCTGAGTCCCAATCCTCCGGTAGAGGCCAGGGCGCGCGCGAAGTAATCGTTGGCGAAATCCATGGCGGTTGCGGAGGCATTATCGGTATCGTCGCCACCCCATCCGTCGCCTTTTTCTTCGTGCGCCGCCTTCATAATCTGGCCCATGAGCAGCGCTTCGAACTGCGAGGCGGCGTCCTTGATCTTTTCAGGGCTGTCCTTCAATCCTGGGACGCCTGGTATTGCGCTGGAGAGCGGCGGCAGTGTCATGGCTAGATTACTTCCAGATCGGCTTCCAGCGCGCCCGCCGCACGCAGGCTTTGCAGGATGGCGATGATGTCCCTGGGCGTCGATCCTATGGACGTCAGCGCCTGGACCAATTGCTCGACGGTAGCGCCTTCCTTGAGCACCAGGTTGCGGGCTTTTTCCTCCGCGCTGGTGGTGACAGGCTGGGGAACCACGGCTGTCTGCCCTTGCGAAAACGGCTCCGGCTGAGAGACTTGCATAATGGTCTGGATCTCCACGGTCAGGTTGCCGTGCAGGATCGCAACAGGAGATACGCGAACTTGCTTGCCCATCACGATGGTCCCGGTACGTTCGTTGATGATGACTTTGGCGGGGCGATCCGCGTCTACCTCCAGGGCCTCGATATCGGCCACGAATTCGGTCACGCGCGAGGCAAACTCCGGGGGCACGTTGACCGAGATCAGCGCGGAATTTTCAGCCTGAGCCACCGGTGCTCCGCCGGAGAATCGTTTGTTTACGATTTCGCTAACCCTGACCGCTGTGGTGAAATCGGGCTGGCGAAGCTGGAGCTTGATTCGTCCGCCGGGGGGCAGGGAAGGGCCCGATCGCTCGACAATCGCTCCGCCCGGGACGCGGCCCACGGTAGGATGATTCACGGTCTGACTGTTCCCGGATTTCCCGGACACAAATCCGCCGGTGACTACCGGGCCTTGCGCCACTGCATAAACTTGTCCATCCACACCTTTGAGACTGGTGAGAATGAGCAGCCCGCCTTGCAGGTTGGAAGCGTCGCCGATGGCCCCGGCCGTCACATCGATGCGCACGCCTTCTTGTGCGAAGCCCGGCAGAGTGCCGGTGACCATCACCGCTGCGGTATTGCGCACCGTCAGGGCCGTGGGCGGAACCGAAACTCCCATCTGCTGGAGCAGATTGGACAGACTCTGCGCGGAAAACACCGTCTGCTTGCGGTCGCCCGTCCCGTTCAGGCCGACCACCAGGCCGTAGCCGATGAGCTGGTTGTCGCGCACGCCTTCGAGCGAGACCAGTTCTTTAAGCCGGGTGGCCGCTCCCGCCGGCACAGCCAGCAGTGCGATCGATCCGCAGAGCGCAGCCCATTTGTTGGTCACGATTGAGTTCTCCTAGAACGGCAGCAGACCGAGAATCAGCCGGTAGAGAATGAACGGCCGTTTCACTGAATCCGCTACCACGCCTTTTCCGTTCACTTGAATTTCCATCTCGGCGATGCGGTCCGAGGGGACCACGTTCGAAGTGGTCAGATCCACCGGACGTACGATCCCGCGCACCGCGAGCACTTGATTCTCCGAGTTCACGCGTACATTCTTGGTGCCCTGGATCACCAGGCTTCCGTTGGGAAGCACCTGCGTCACGATGGCGGAAATGGTGGCGGTAATAGTGGTGTCTCGCGTGGTGGTTCCCTGGCCGTCCAAAGTGGTGTTGCTGCCGGCTTTGGCGAGATTGGCCAGCGGTCCGACCGCGCGCGTGATTCCGCCGGCCGCCGTAATATTGGCCTGCACGCTCGAATTGCGCGCCGTCTTCACTGTGCCGGAGCTTACCGCGGAGGCGCTTTCATTCACCTGGATGGTGATGATGTCGCCGGTGCGGCGCGCGCGCAGATCCGACGAAAGATCGGAGAACTGAGCCGTAGGAGTCCACAAGGAACCCGGCAGGGCCTTTTGTTCCGCCCCCTGCGTTGCGGCCAGCTGTTTCAGCATCTGGTCGAGCGCCGATTCGGGCGGCTGTTTCTTGGGCTTGTCGCCCGCGATGGCCAGACTGCCCAGAGCCAGACCGATCGCGAAGAAAGCGATGTGTGTCGTTTTCATTGCACGCTTACCCTGCCTTTGCCCGTGACTCGCGCACGGAAATCCTTCCCGCTGCTCGGATTCTTCACCAGAATGGTGGCTCCGGTGGTTCCGTTCGACTCGGCCTTGCCTTCGAATGCCAGGCGCGCTCCGCCGGCAGTTACTTCCACCTGCACCAGGTCTCCCCGGGTAATCTCGGGAGCTCGATTGAGCTGATTGCGAAGAACCGTGGCGCCCGCGCGAATGCGAGCCCGGGTCACATATCCCACCACTTCCTCCAGACGCCGGGCAGGACGGTCGTCCAGGGCGAAGGTATCGAACGTTTCCAGACGGACCTGATCTTCGCGGACCGTCTCGCCCGCTGCAAGGTCGGCCACTGCCACCACCCGCGTGACGGAGGTGGTGATTCGGGCCCGCGCCGAAATTCCGAACCGGCGATTGTTTCCATACAGCACATAGCCCCGCCAAACGACCTCCGCTTGCGGGTCGGATGCGGAGGGCAGCTGCAATCCCGTGCGCGGGAAAACCACTTTCCCTGGCGGTGCGATTTGAGGACTCCAGGAGCGCAGCTCCATGTTCACATCGGAGCCGTTCCAGGCGCTGCGCAGAGCTTCCAGAATCTCGCCGGCTTCCAGGGTGGCCATGGCGCGTTCGAAACACACATCAGACGCCGATTCCAAACTGACGCCCTGATTCAGTGCAAGTCTTTCGAGCACAGCGCCCTTGAACACGCGCCGGGTTCCCGGTGCGGGTGCATAGCCCAACGCGAAATCCTCCGGAACCTTGCCGAAGGCGGGGACCGCGGCGGCTACATCGCGCGCGTAAATCCGGTCGTCCTGGATGGGAAGACATCCGTTGGGCTGCGCAACACCTGAAGGAACAGTTTGAGACACCAGCGTCAGGAGCATAGGGAAAGCCATGATCATTTGGGTTGAGATATCAACGGGAGATATTGTTCATCTGCTGATACATCTCGTCGGCGGCCTTGACCACCTTGGAGTTGGCTTCATAAGCCCGCTGGGCCACGATCAGATTGACGAACTCGTCCACCACGCTGACGTTGGACTGTTCGGTAAAGCCCTGAAGCAATGTTCCCAGGCCTTCCTGGCCGCCAGGATTGCCGACAATGGCGTCGCCGGACGCATCGGTGGGCGAGTAGAGATTCCGTCCCATGCTGTTCAAGCCGGCCGGATTGGGAAACGCCGCCAGCTGGATCTGTCCGGCCACCTGCGCCGCCGTCTGTCCGGGTTGCGTATAGCTCACCGTGCCGTCCGGGGCGATCGTGATGGATTGAGCACCCTGCGGGATCGTGATCTGGGGGTCCAGAAGGTCGCCGTCGGAGGTGACCAGGTTGCCGTCTTTGTTCTGCTGGAAGTTGCCGGCGCGCGCATACGCAAGTTCTCCGGATGAGCGCCGGACCTGAAAGAATCCTTGGCCCTGAATCACCAGATCCAGAGGATTGTTGGTCTGGGAAAAGTCGCCTTGCGTGAAAACAATCTCATTGGACGCGGCACGGGTTCCCAGGCCGAGCTGCAAACCGGTCGGCACGGTCGATTGTGAACCGGCGGCGGCGCCGGGCTGGACCACGTTCTGATAGAGAAGATCCTGGAACTGCGCGCGGCGGGTCTTGAAGCCGGCCGTGTTGGCGTTGGCCAGATTGTGCGCGATGTTGTCCACGTTCAACTGCTGGGCCGTCATTCCGCTGGCAGCGCTATACAGAGCTCGTATCATTGCTTTCTCCTTCAGCCGCCGATTCGGGCGACCTGTTCGATAGACTGTTTGTTCATGTCAGCCGCGATGGAGACGGCTTTTTGCAGCATTTCGTATTGCCGCATTAAATCCACCAGGCGCACGGCGGATTCCGCCGGCGCGACATTGGAATTTTCGATTTTGCCTTGCTCCACGGTCGTTTCCGTTGCCGGTTTCCCCGTGATCTTGGGATCCGCGACGCGATAGTAGCTGTTGCCGACCTTCGTCAGGCCGCCGCGGTCGGCGAAGTCTACCACCTGAATCTGGCCCAGAGTCTGGCCGTCCTGCTGCACCGTGCCATCGGAAGAGATTTGGATGGGGTTCTGCGAAACGGCGGTAATTTTCTTGGCCGGCTGGTTCGAGGGGGCGACGCCGCGAACCGGATAGCCATCGACCGTGGTCAATACGCCGGCGGGCGACAGCTTGAACGCTCCGTTGCGCGTATACATCGGCCCCGACGTGCCTTCTACTGCGAAGAATCCTTTGCCGGAGAGAGCCAGGTCCAATGAATTTCCGGTAGGCGTGATGAGTCCCTGCTGGAAATCGGTCCAGCCCTTCTGAATGACAGGCAGAGTGGTCGGCTGCTGGCCGTTGGCGGCTTGGGTTTGCTCGCCCTGATACAGACTGTAAAACTCCCGGTCCAGCTTGAAGCCGCCCGTGTTGGAGTTGGCAAGATTGTTGGAAAGGATATCCAACGCCTCCATGCGGGCGCGGAGTCCGCTTGCGGCGGTTGCAGCAATTTGGTCCATAGACTGTGCCAGGAGCAGTGCACGCGTCCGGCCAACATGCGCAAGGCATAGTTTTCCTAGAATTTTCAGTGAAACTCTCGATATGACTAACCGGCCGGTCCTATCCACTTCGTCAGGTTCCCGACAGTGTTCGACCAACCCCTGACGATTACGCCCCTGATTCGCGCGGTTTGCTGCGCTCCGGCATCCGGGCGTAACTGACTCATTACCAACTGTTGCGCCCGTCCGGAAAAGGTATGGCCGTGCACTTGCACATTGGGCGGGGGAATCATGACAGCAGGAGTGCAGAGTTTCGAGCCAACGGCGGCGTACTTACCTTCGCAAGCCAGTCCTTCCGCGTTGACCAACGCAACGACCAAGGCGGACGGCGACAAAACTGGTGCAGGCGCCGACGGCGTAGCCGCGGATTTCCAGAGCGAGATGGATCTGCAGCAGGCTGTCCCGGTGCCCCAATCCTGCGGCTATCCCCTGACGGATTCCGGGACAAAGACAGGCCCCGCGAACATCAGCGGGAAGAAGCTGAACGCGACTCCGGCTAAGGTTGAGGAGGCAGTGGCGGCCGCAGCGGCGATGCCCGTACAGGTTGTCGAGCCGCAAAGACCCATTCTTCCGATTACGTTTGCCCCCGGCCAGCCGGATCAGAATGAAGATGACGGCACTCAGGCGAGCACTTTCCCGGAGCAGCTATCCCAGGACGTGCCGGACAAAGCTCTGCAGCAAAACGCCGTGCAGCACAAGATCTTGATCCCGCAGGACAACGTTCCGCCTGAAATACCCTCACAAGGCGAACGCTCCGCGGACGAGACCAGCCCACCGAAAGCGATCCAGAACGAGGCAATTCCGGTCAAAACAAGCCGGAATGACGCCCCGGAAGCGAACCCTGCGGTCCGACCGCAGAAGCCAGCGACGATTCTCAAGCCCTCACCCGGAGGCCGTGTTGCCGTCAGCCGGGAAAATGCCCCGGGGCGAAGAGTGACACCCGAACCTCCGGACGCGGAACCGAACCGGCAACCGGCGCCAGCTCCCCTGACAAGTAACCAGACCGCGCCCAGCCAGCCGCATAAATACGAAGCCCCGCCTGTTTCGCAACCCGAACTCAAGGTGCCCGAGCTGTCCCCGCTGGAGCCGGCCCCGGCAGCCGCCACGCAAAAGATCGTGGATGCCGCTCCCTCCATTCCTTCGGCGCTAGCCTTCGCCGCCCGTCTGGCGGCAGTGACGCCGGACAAGACCGACCCGGCGGTTCCCGACAACCAGCGTCGGCCGTCGCCAAGTGCCGATTCCCCGGCGCCAGCCCGTATCCCGGTCCGGTATGCGGCCACCGCGCAGATCCTCCCAAGAACCGAACAGAAATCCGACGCGGACCCGCACCGTCGCGTTGAGCCTGCGAAATTCGCCGGGCCAGTGCTCGAGCGTTCCGGCCGACCCGATCTGGTCTTGGCGAGCGCCGCGGCTAGGGCGCATGAAACGGCCGTAAGCTCGCAGAGTCCGCGAACGCCTGAGCCGGGGCCGACGGCCCGGATCGAGCGCGTGATCGAACCTCCCGCCGCGCCGCCCACTTCTTCCCGCGACATTCGTGTGCAAGTGCCGAATCAAAACGGCGGCTCAACGCAGGTTCGCTTTTTGGAATCCGGAGGCGAAGTGCGCGTTTCGGTGCGTACCTCCGACGAAGGACTGGCCCAGAACCTGCGCAGTCATCTGAACGATCTGTCGCAGCGCCTGAGCGAAGGCGGTGTCCAAGGGGAGATCTGGAAACCAGCCGCCGATGCGGCCTCATCGCAGAATGACCAGCATCCGCAGGATCGCGAAGGCCGAGGTTCGAGTGGTCGGGATTCCGGGTCGCACTCGGGAGGACACGCCGGCACACGGGGCGATCAGCGGGAGCAGCAGGAACGGCCCGCATGGCTTGAGGAAATGGAAGCCTCGCTGGAGGCGCGGAACGCCTAAGGCAGGCAAGCACAGGAGACGTATGCAGATTCAGAATGACACACAGCCGATCGATAGAAGCCACCTCACGGACGCCAAGGCCAACGCGCCTTCGGCGCTCCCTACGAATGTCGATGGCCTGGCCAACGAGAACACTTTTCTGCAGCTGCTGGTGGCCCAGATCAAGAATCAGGATCCGACCAACCCCACCGATTCGGTTCAGTTCCTCAGTCAACTGGCGCAATTCAGCCAGCTGGAGCAACTGATCGGAATCCGGCAGGAGCTGAAGGATTCCGGATCGTCACCCGCAACACAATCCTAACAAACGAGACGAGTGGGACCACGAATCAAATTATCGAAAAGAGGAGATTGAGACATGTCATTTTCAACAGCACTTTCCGGACTGGCCGCCAACAACACAGCTTTGGACGTGGTCGGCAACAACCTGGCCAACTTGAACACCACCGGGTTTAAGAACGACTCGATTCTGTTCAAGGACATCATGGGGCAGACGTCGGGATCCACCGTGATCGGCGCGGGCGTCGCGACGACCGGAACCAGCAAGCAGTTCACGCAAGGATCCATCCAGCCCACCGCGGGTCCGCTGGATGCCGCTATCGAAGGGAACGGATTGTTCGTTCTCAGAAGCGGAGCCGGGGCTACGCTCTACACGCGGGCCGGCAGCTTTAAGTTCGATGGAACGGGAACGCTGGTTACCGGCACGGGCGAGAAAGTTCAGGGCTGGTCTTCGGTCAACGGAGTGCTCAGCACCAACGGAAACATCGGCGACATCTCGATCACGGCGATTGCCTCGCAATCTCCCACCGCCACCACGAAAATGAGCCTGGCGGCCAACCTGGACGCGTCCGCGCCGACCGGTACCACGTTTGGGACACCCCTTCAGGTGGTGGATTCGCTCGGCGTCACGCACGTCCTGACCTATACCTTTACGAAAACCGGCTCGAACGCCTGGGACTACGACGTCACCATCCCCGGGCAAGACCTGACGGGGGGCACTGCCGGTACTCCTACTTCTTTGGCCAAGGGCAGTCTGGCCTTTGATAGTGCGGGCGCGCTCACCACGCCCGCGGCCGGAGCTCCGGTTAACATTGCGACCACGACTGGACTCACCAGCGGAGCGAACGACCTGGTTATGGATTGGTCGCTGTACAGCCCGGATGGCACCTCGCTCATCACCCAGTTCGCGCAAACATCCGCAGCCTCGTCCACGTCGCAGGATGGCGTGCTGGCCGCGCAGCTCACCGGAATCAAGCTGGGAGACAACGGAACGCTGATGGCGAATTTCTCCAGCGGAAAGCAGATCGCCATCGCGCAGATTGCCCTGGCCGCCATCGGAAACCCGGATTCGCTGGTTTCCGCGGGTAACAACAATTTCACCGTGGGCACGGAGACTCTGACGCCGACCGTGGGGTTACCGAACACCGGTAACCGCGGCACGATCCTGGGCGGCTCGCTGGAATCTTCCAACGTAGATCTGGCGCGGGAATTCACCAACCTGATTATTTACCAGCGCGGTTATCAGGCCAACGCCAAAGTCATCACGTCGCAGGACCAGATCGACCAGGTGCTGCTCAATATCAAGCAATAGCATCGGGACGCCAGTCGCATTCGGATCTGACACGTGACTCTGAACGAACAAATCGCGCACTACGGCAAACTGCCCCTGCCTTTTCAACCCGAGCTGGGGCAGTGCACCCTGACGGTGGGCGAGATTGTCGCTCTCGCTCCCGGCAGCCTGATCAAGCTTTCCAGGCCGCTGGGAGAAAAGATCGACGTCAACGTGGCGGGTGTGCGCTTCGGATCCGGCGAGCTGGTGCGGGTGGGCGGAGTACTGTCCGTTCGCATGACCGGATTTCATTCCGCCAGCAGCGAGTGAACACGAATGGAATCGATGGAACAGTTATCGGCTGTGATGGTTGTCCTGGGATTGCTCTGCGCGTCCCTGTGGCTGATGAAGAAAAAAGGATGGGCGCGGACCAGTTTCCGCCGGCCCGCGCGCCCGGGACAGCCGCGTCTCGAGGTGCTCGACCGGCTGTCGCTGACGCCGCAGCATTCCCTGCACCTGGTCCGCATCGCGGACCGTACGCTGCTGGTCGGGCTTTCGCCGCAGGGCTGCAATCTCCTGGAGAGCGGTCCGTCCGCAGCGCAATTTGCGGCCCCGCTGGAAAACCAATGATCCGGTCTACATTACTGTTCCTGCTGGCTGGAACGGCCGCGGTGGCCGCGCCCGCGGCCAATTCTCCGCTTGCCAAGCTGGGGGTCAGCGGCGGCGGAACAGGCACCTTGAGTCTGCCGATGGAGATCGCCATCTCCCTGACGCTGCTCACGCTGCTGCCGGCAGCGGTGATGTGCATCACGCCATTCCTGAGAATCACGATCGTCCTGCATTTCCTGCGGCAGGCGCTTGGTACGCAATCGACTCCTTCGAATCAGGTGCTCATCGGGCTGGCCGTGTTTCTCACCATCGTGATCGTGCAGCCGGTTGCCCAGGACATCTATCACAAAGCCTGGGAGCCGATGGATCAGGGCAAAATGACGGCGACGCAAGCCTTCGACGAAGGTTCCAAACCGCTCAAGACTTTCCTGGCCCGCTTCGCGCGCGAAAAAGACATTAAGCTGTTTGTCGAAGTGACCAAGGCTCCGTCGCCGCGCAACGTGGATGACCTGAGTCTGTCGGTGCTGATTCCGTCCTACATTCTCTCGGAGCTGAAAACCGGATTCCAGATCGGCGCGCTGCTGTTCCTGCCGTTTCTGGTGATCGACCTGGTGGTTGCCTCGGTGACCCTGTCGATTGGCATGGTCCAGTTGCCGCCGGTGATGGTCTCCGCGCCCTTCAAGATTTTGTTGTTTGTGCTGGTGGACGGCTGGAATCTGGTCGTCGCGTCGCTGGTGAAATCGTTTTATTAAATCTCGCATCGGAGCGCCAAAAGATTCATGACCCCTGAAAACGCCATACACATGATTCGCGAAGCCCTGATGGCGGCCTTCTGGCTGGCAGCGCCGCTGCTGGTCATCGGCTTTTGCGTGGGTATCGTCATGAACCTGGTCCAGGTGGCGACCTCCCTGCAGGATTCGGCGTTCAGCACCTTTCCCCGGCTGGCCGCGTTCCTGGGAGGGTTCATTGTGCTGATGCCATGGATGCTCAACCGGATCACTTCCTATACCGCTTCGGTGTTTAACGACATCGCCAAGTATGGGCACTGAGCTTAAGCTCGAGATCGGCACGCTGTATGCGTTCCTTCTCGTGCTCACGCGGGTGTCCGGCGTCTTTGTGTTCGTGCCGCTGCCGGGTATCAAGGCGGGGCCCGAGGTCGTTCGCGCCGCGCTGGCCGGGAGCATCACCCTGGCCCTGTTCCCGAGCTGGCCGGTGATTGCTTCTTCCGGCCTTAGTTTCGGAACCCTAGTGGGATGGCTGCTGGCCGAAGCGGGACTTGGAATTGGCGTCGGCATCGCGGTGGCCTTCCTTTCCGAAATCTTTCAGATGGGCGCGCAGATCATCAGCCTGCAGGCCGGCTACTCCTTCGCTTCCAC
>DATIRX010000171.1:0-4720 GCA_035469225.1 Bryobacteraceae bacterium | reverse complement strand
ATAGATGGGAATCGATCCATCCATCAATACGGTCTGCTTGGCCATGCGCAGACCGACGACTTGGGTAAAGAAATCGACGTCTTCCTGGGCGCCGCCGGCGCAAGCTGTAATGTGGTGATAACCGGTAAGGGGGTAATTCATATAAGTTTTTCCTCAGTTGACACGCGCGACGTACTTCAGGTTAGCCGCCAGTTCGCGACGCGTCGATACTATTTGGCTGATATCCATCATCAAAACTGGTGATGAGTTCCGATTACGAGCTTAGAAAGAGGCTGGCAACGACGGATCGGAGCCATCTGCTGGCCGCATCCTGAGTATACCGTTCATGCCAATGCTGCATGATGTAGTAGGCGGGCATACTGAAGGGCAGGGGAACAACTTTGATGTTTTCGGTACTGGCGAGGTGCCGCGCGAGTTGCTCTGGAAGGACCGCCAAATAGTCCAAATTTGTGATGATCGATGCGATCCCCAGGAAACTGGGAACCGCCAATCCCACCCTGCGCCGGATGTTCTTGGCTTCCAGCGTCTTCTCCACCACGCTATGACCGGTTCCGCAGGTAGTGACCGCCAGGTGCGTTTCATTCTCGAATTCGTCAATGCTCAATGAGTCTCCCACCCTGGGGTGGTCGACGCGAAGAGCACAAACGAACCTTTCCCTAAACAGCCGCTGCTGGCAAAACCCGGCACCCATGGGCTGGATGAATCCTACGGCCAAATCCGCTTGTCCCGATTCAAGAAACTTAGGAGTGGTTTCCGAGAGCCTTCGCAGATCGATCGCAACCTTGGGGGCGATGCTTCCCAACCTCTGCATCAGGCGCGGCATTAAAGTAACTTGCGCGATATCAGTCGAATACAGGTTGAATCTTCGGTCCGAAGTCATCGGGTCGAACACCACATGAAGATCGAGGGCGGTTTGCAGGATGCCTTCTGCACTCTTTAGCAAGCCGATGAGTTCCACGGCATGAGGCGTCGGATTCATGCCGGATGAAGTCCGCACGAACAGAGGGTCGTGAAAATGTTTCCGGAGCTTGGCCAGACTCATGCTGATCGCAGACTGGCTCAGATCGAGGTTATCCGCCGTTTGCGATACGCTTCTGGTTCTATCCAGCTCGGTAACCACTGCCAGCAGCTTCAGATCGATGTTGGTCACGTCGAAAACACCCCGGATGCCGGGGCCCCCCTAGATCCCAGCAAGCATATCACAGGAATGCATGCATTTGTGAACGGCCCGCGGGACCCGTGACTCGATCCGTCAAGGCTCGGCTGGAAGGCGCGTGGCGCTGCAACAGGGCAAATGCATGCATTGAGGGCGCAAACACCTCAACCTGCATCAGGATCGTTGATGCAGGCCATCAGTTTCATTCCATCGACGGTTCTTCAGATGGATCGAACATTCGGTCTGGCGCTGCGCAGAGACGCCGATTGAACCCGCGGGAGCGACTCGTCCGATTACGTGGTGCGATAGGCCTCGCGGGCCACTTCCACGTAAGGCACGGGAGCAACCGTGGCTCGAATCTCCACTTGCACGTGGCTCTCGACCGTGGGTCTTGAGCCGCTGCCCGGCTGCTGACCCCAGACGAAGGTCACCTGGTTGCCAGGCTCGGCGTGCTCATTCTCCAGCATCGCGAGCGTCAGCATCTTACCTTCATTGGAGCTGTAGCCAATCCAGGTAGAGATGCCGATCGTCTTGCCGTTCTTGGTGACCTTGTCGTAGGGCCAGGTGGAATACACCGCCGACGGAAACTCGAAGAACTTGGCGCGGTTCTCCTTCTGGAACATCGTGCCCATGGCCTTCATCACGTCCTCCGAATCGAGTGCCAGAGTGACTTTGGTACGCCTGGGATTCTTCGAAATGGTCTCGAGCGCTTCCCGTCCGACAAAGTCGTGGTCGAACTTTACGGTGGGTCCATAGCCCAGATCGTAGGGCGTCAGATAGTAGTCTTCGATGTTTTCCGAGTAGAAGCTCCCGCCCAGGGAACCGATCGCTTCGTAGCAGTTGGCGGGCAGCCATTCGCGGTATGCCTTCATCTTGGGACTGGTGTAAATGGCGGGCAGAGGTGAAGGGATCCAGCCGGATTCCAAGGTGTTGGAGGAATACGCCCGGGCGCCACTCAGCCGCAAGCCGAACTCCTGGCCCGCTTCAACGATCGCGTCCTTCACGGCTTCTCCATCGGCAGAGGGGCCGAACAGTTCGAAGCCAGGCTGGCCGACCATGCCGTGGCGCAGCGCGCGAACGGATTTCCCGGCGATGGTGAAGGTGGCCATCTGGAAGAACTTGACCTCCGGCACCGAACCGCCGAGCACCTTCTCCATCACCTTCAGCGCGTTGGGACCCTGGACCTGATACCGGTAGGTCTTGCGCACGACGGGACCCTTCTGCGCGGCCGCTCTTTCATCCCGCGTGCACTTGACGTTGTAGCCTCCGGTTTCGGCGTGGTACTGGACCCAATTGTGAATCGAAGGGCGGCCCACCAGGTTGAATAGGTCGGGTTCCAGGCCGAACAGAATGACGTCCCCGATGACGTACCCCTCCGGGCTGCAGGCGATGAACTGTTTCGCCTTGTTCGGACCGAAGTTTTTGAACGTGTTGATTCCGAGGCCGGAGAGGAGCTTCAGCGCATCGGGACCCTCCACGTACATGTCGGTCATGTGATACGACTGGTTGAACAGAACGCAGGTCTTCTGCCACGCGCGCTGCTCATCCCGCCAATTCGTGTATTCGCTCGCTACTACCGGATACACGTAGGGGCCGATCCCTGAATTTCTTAACAGTTTTACCGGGCTGGTTTTCTGTAAAAGCGTCTCTAAATTCTGCTCGTTCATAAATTGGCAGATCAGTTCCGAATCCCGATTCGTTTCAACTGATCTAAACGGGTTAGTGTAGCACCCGCACGAGAGGATGCATCCTGGCCGATTTCGTCCTTATGATGACCCTCATCAACGATGTTGATAACTTCCGGAGCCGTCGCTCAAGGTCATGATATCCCGCCTGTGATGGGGGCGAAGTTCGAAGCGCTGGTTGAGGGTGCGGTCCTCGCCGGTAAAGAGCTATGTTAGGCAGGGAGGACCAAAGGATGTTCCGCGCTCACTCACTTCGATCCGGAAGTTTTCTGATAGCCATGGCGACGCTGGCGGCCTGGATCGTGACGGCGCAGCAGCCGCGCCGCGTGGACGACGCCCTGCTCAAGTCCGGCAGCAAGACCGGCGAAGAATGGGTCGCCTACGGGGTCAACTGGGCCGAGCAGCGCTACAGCCCGCTCAAGCAGATCAATGACTCGAACATCGGCCGGCTTGGATTGGCGTGGTCGTACGAGATCCCCCTCGCGCCGGGCAATCCGCAGACCCACCAGGAAGGAACGCCGCTGGTCTTCAATGGAGTGCTGTACAGCATCACACCGTGGAGCATCGTATACGCAGTGGATTTGCGGACGGGAAAAGAGATCTGGCGCGCCGACCCCGAGGTAAACCAGCAAGTCTGGCAATCCAGAATCTGTTGCGGCGTGGTGAATCGCGGCATTGCGATGTATGAAGGTAAAATCATCGCTCCGGCGGTGGATGGGCGTCTCCGGGCGCTGGATGCGGCAACCGGGCGGGTCTTGTGGGAGACGCGCGTCTCGCCGGAAACCATGCCGTATACGATTACCATGGCGCCCCGTGTGATCCAGGGCGGCAAGATCATTATCGGAGTGAGCGGCGGAGAGTACGGAGTTCGCGGATTTTTTTCAGCCTACGATGTGAACACCGGGAAGATGGCCTGGCGCTTCTATACCGTTCCGGGCGATCCATCCAAGCCGTTTGAGCATCCGGAACTGGAAGCTGCCGCCAAAACCTGGACCAACGACTGGTGGAAAATCGGGGGCGGCGCGGGGGTCTGGAATGGCATGGCCTACGACGCCGACAACGACATCGTGTACGTCGGCACCGGGCAGCCCGGTCCGTGGACCGATGTCCATCGCGGGCCCGGCGACAATCTGTATTCGTGCAGCATCATCGCGGTGCGCGGCGCCACCGGGAAAATGGTCTGGTATTACCAGGAAGTTCCCGGCGACGACTGGGATTATGACTCGATCGCCGATCTGATGCTGGCCGATCTGACGATCAACGGAAGGCGCCGGCAGGTGATTATGCATGCGCCGAAGGATGCGTTCTTTTACGTGATCGACCGCCTGACCGGAGAAGTCATTTCGGCGGATCCCATCACAAAAGTATCGTGGGCGACGGGCATGGATGCGAAGGGACACCCGATTGTAAATCCGGCGGCGCGCTATAAGACGACGCCCGTTAACGTGAATCCGGGACCTTCCGGCGGGCATGTCTGGCCACCCTGGTCCTACAGTCCCGCGACCGGTCTGGTGTATATTCCCGGGACGGCGGGCCAGGGCTCCAACTATTCGGCGGCCGCTACCTTTACTCCCGCCCCTACCGAGATTGGGCCGAGCGGGCGAGGTCAAATGAACATGGGAACGTCGCTGACGGGCGGACAACTGGGCCGGGGAGGCAACCAGGCGAAGGGCGCGGCCCCTGCCGGTGCGGCTGGAGCCACTCCCCCGGAAAACCCCGAAGCCGCAGCGGTAGCAGCGGCTCAGCAAGCGGCGGCGGCAGCTCCCAAGCCCGAACCACTGGCGCAGATCGGACCTGACGGGCCCACCGGCAATGTTCTATACGCGTGGGATCCGATCGCCAGGAAAGAGCGCTGGCGCGCGGCGGGCGCGGGTGCCGG
>DATIRX010000170.1:0-7440 GCA_035469225.1 Bryobacteraceae bacterium | reverse complement strand
AGCGTTCCTCGAGACGCATGGTCTCGCTGTGCGGAAAGCCGGCGGCGCCCAGCCAGGTGCGATCGTCGTAGCCGGTGGACTCGACGACGAAGGTGGAATCGTCCGCCCACTTGCCGGTGGAGTATCCGTACCACAGCGGATCGGGGTCGGCGGGGAGGGCGCGGCCGTCGGTCCAGATTTCGCGGACCACGTGGTCGCGCTCAAACATCTGGAGGACGCGGTTGGAGATGTGCGCGAATTCGAAAGGCGTGGGGAAATACAGAATGCGCGGAAAGCCCATGGGGTCGCACTGCAGGATGGGATCGTTGCCGCCGGGCGCGGCGCGCTTTCCATAGCCGGGCTTCTGCAGGTCGTAGCGGGCTTTGCCCCAGGCGGTCAGGGGCGGAATTTCGCCGCCCGGCGATTGCTTATCGTCTTCCGAGGTTTCGCGCGCGGCCTGCATTCCCCATACGCCGGACAGATCGCGCTTGGGAGCGGGAGCTTGGGCGTGGGCGAAGGACGACAGCAGCGAGATCAAAGCCAGCCTTCGCGTATTCATTTGGCGGTGTCGAGGGTCTTATCGATCGTCTTATCCACCGTCTTATCCACGAAGTCGAGTTCGCGGCCATCCGCGAAGATGACCTTGGTGCCGGGGTCTCCCGATCCGGCGTAGGCCACGGGCTGCCCGTTCTTGGCGGGGCAGAGAATAATCGTGACCTGGTCGCCGGCCTTGATGGAGCGGCGCGTCCAGCCGGCGCGAGTCAAGATGCCCGGGCTGTTGGTCTCGACGCCCCAATTGACGACTTTGCCGGAACTGTCCTTCACGTCCAGATAGATCTGAGAATGCGGGTTGGTCCAGATGAATTCCGTGACGGTGCCCTGAATCCGGACGCGGGCCGTCTCGTCGTAGGCGGTGTTGCCGTGATGGGCGAACAGGACGCCGGCGGTGAGCAGCAGCGCAGGCAGCAGGAGCGGTGTGACGAGCTTCTTCATGCGTGGTGTCTTGATGGATAGCATGCCGGCTGTTCCGGTGCAATGTTGGGCCTCGAGACGAGTTTCCCCTTCTGCTCGAATAACATTGTTATCCCGATGAAGCGATGCGCGTAAGTATTCGACAGATCGGCAACTCACAAGGCGTCGTGATTCCCAAGCCGTTTCTGGCGCAACTGGGATTGAACGGCGAGGCCGAGGCGGAGACGACCCGCTGGTGATGGGCGAATTTGGTACTTAGTTCTCGGACGGCTTTTGCACCTTTTCGATCACCAGGACCTCGACGGGCGTCTTGGCGGCCTCGAGCTTCAGCCCCAGCTGTTCCTGGATGGCGGTGAAAAGGTCGGATCGGGAATCCAGATCCGCCGGCGGCGGCGGGGCGTTGGGTGGCGGCGCGGCTAACGGGTCGGGCCTCCATGTCAGCGTGAAGTCGTACTTGTCGGTCAAACCGGTCTGATCAACCACGGGCCGGTCCACGATTCTGGCTTGCAGGAAGCCGGCGAATTGCGCCATGGTGGAGTTTCGCACCAGGATGCTTCCAGGCCCCCGGCCCCCAAAGCCGGGAAGGTTGCCCCCGGTCTCATTCCTGGAAAGTTTCGGCCCGCCCTTTCCGAGGGTGATGGTGTAAGCGGAAAGCTCCTTTTTATCGCGACGAAACTCGAGCTGGAAGCGCTCCGCCAGCAATTTCTGAAGCATGGCCCTGAGCTGCCGGTCGTTGGGTATGCCGGGCTGGTCGGGCTTGGCGGTGAGATCGTATTTTTCCGTTTCGAGCCAACCCGGTCCTCCGGTGACCTGGCGCACATGAATTCCGTAGGCGAACGTAATCAGGTCGCTTAGGGTTGTATTGGTGGTGGTGAAAAGATTGGAGCCGCCTCTGCCGACCAAGATAGACTGGCCGGGCGTGTCCGGGTTGCTCGGCTTAATCGTGGCCACCTCGAACCCGGGGGTCACATCCGCAGCCATGGGCTTGGGCGGGGGCGGAGGTTCCGGAATCGCCCAGGCTATTTCAGGCGTGGCCCGCGTCAGGTTCAGGGGCGACATGGGACCCCCCTGGGTCCAGGTGCCGGCAATCGAATTTCCGTCGGCGCTCAGTTTTCCATCGTAATTGCCGCCGATTTGCAGAACGGCCATCTTCAGGTTTGCACCCTGCAGACTAATGGAGGATGCATTGACGGGCTGCGCGCCCTGGTCGATGCTGTACAGGACAGCTTTCAGGCTCTCGTTGTCCGCCCGCGAGATCTTGATGACAATCCTGAGCTGCGGCCCCTGCGGAGGCTGGAGTGAGCCCTGCCAGGTACCCGTTATGTTTTGCGCGAACAGCGCGCCTCCGGAAATCGCTGCGAAAGCAATCAACAACACCAGTTTTCTGATGCGGCTGGGCATGCGTGGCCTCCTGCGGGGCGGTCTTTTCTCAGCATGCGGGATGGCTCCCGGCACGAATTGACACCCCTACCCCTATCCAGACGGCGAACAGGCCGAAAATGTTCACCAGGTTTGAAAAAAAACCCTGGGTGGATTATCTGGAGGCGCCCGGCAAGTGCGCGGCGTCCTTTTCGTTTTCGTAGCAGATGTGCTCGAAGACGTCGGTATCCGGAAGAAGCTGCTCGACGAAATTGATGGTGAACGGCTTGGTAAACACTTTCGGATCCGTGATGGTCACGGAGACGTCCATGTGTCCGAAATCGCGACGATGGAAGCGCTCCTCGACGCGCATTTCCTCACTGTGCCCGTGGCCGCGTGCGTCCAGCCAGCTCAAATCGTTAAATCCAGTCGTGTCCACGACTAGGGTGTCTCCGTCCCATGTGCCGACGGAATACCCCAGCCAGGTCGGCGACGGATCGACGGGATGCTTGCGTCCATCGGTGAAGATCTGGCGGAAGATGGTTTCCACCTCGTACAGCATTACAATTTCACCGGGCGTCTGAATGATCTTGAATGGCTCCGGCAGCAGGTCGGCGTGGGGCACCCCGTCCGGCAAACACTTCAGGTTGTAACCGACCACGCCCGGCAGGCTGTGCTGGCGCAAAATCTCCCTCCCGGCAGGGGTAAGGGGCTCCTCGCCGGGCTTGAAATCAGAGAGGATGTCGCGGAAGTACTTGGAATTGGGGGATTCACCCAATCCGTATAGGCCCGGCCCGCGCGGCTCAGCCTCGACCTGCCAGACTCCCGAAAGGTCGGGCTTGCCGTTCACGCGGGGAACCGGCCCGGTCATCATCACTTTGCCGTCCGGAGTGCGGGTTGCCCCGGGAGACGGACTCTGCCACTGGGCCTGCGCGCACAAGCCAGCTCCTACAAACGCGATTCCCATCCAGATATGACCACGCATACAGCTGATTAAACCACAAGGGGCGGCGGACATCACTTTACGGATGCTTTCTTGAACTTGGCTTGCAGCGCCGCGCGATCCAGCTTGACGCCGTTCAGATAGACACTGTCGATGGTGCGGGTGTTGCGGATGTTCTCCAGGGGATTCGCGTCCAGCACGATGAAATCGGCTCGCTTACCCCTGGCGAGCGTGCCGGTGTCGCTGATCCGGAGCACCTCGGTTGGCCGCGAGGTCGAGACCACGATGGCCTGCGCCGGGCTCAATCCAAACTTCACGTACATGCCGATCTCGTGATGCTCCGCGAATCCGAACGAGTACTTGGCGGAGACGCCTGCGTCGGTGCTGAGGACCAGGCGGGCGCCGGCCGCGATCATCCGGCCAAAATTGTACTTCAGATTTTCGTCGCGCTGGGTATTCGGCGGCGCGGAGCAAGGGTTAGAAGGCAGCCAGGTCTTACCCGCCTTGACGTCGGCGATCACGCTGTCGGGCAGCACCTGTTCCACGAACTGGTTGTCACCCTCACACAGCTCCGCGACATCGCCCAGGCCCATCACGGGGGCCCAGTACGGTTTCTTCTGCCGGAGCAGCTCGACCAGCTCCTCGTCGATCTTCTCATTTGCGATGGTGTGCACCAGCACATCCACGCCGGCCCGGACCACGCCCTTCTGGTCCTGCAGATTGGTCGCGTGCGCATGGACCAGCATGCCGTGTTTGTGGGCCTCCTCAATGAGCGGAGTATAGACCTCGGGCGGCATCTTCTTCATGCCTCCGCGGGTATTGTCGCGATTGTCGACCCAGAACTTGACCTGAGGGATCTTGAGGGCGGCGATCTTCCGGATGGCGGCGCGCGCCTCTTCGCCCGATGAGACTTCGTAGATCGCGTGCAAGGGCGTGGTTCCCGTGATCAAGAGCGAGTCCGGGCCGCCTCCGGGCGGCGCCAGACCCGCCGTGAAAAAGAAACGGGCGGCGGGCGGGAATTTTCCGGCTTGCTGGTCCTGTTGAAACTTGAGGGCGAAATCGACCGGCTGGTCGCCCATGGTCATGGCGGCGCCTACCCCGTAGAACGCCTCGCGCTCGAGGTGGTTCTGCACATTCTCGGGCGTGTGGTTGCCGGCGCTCCAGCTGGTGTATCCCTCATATCCGACGTGCATGTGAATGTTGTTCATCGCGGGCATGACGGTCTTGCCCGTAAGGTCGACGCGAACGGCGCCGGGAGGCGGCGGGACCGAGCTTTTTCGGCCAACTGCGGTAATCCTGCCGTTTTGGACGACGAAGGCTCCGTTCTCGATCGGCGGCTGCTGGTCGCCGATAATCAGCCGCGCACCTTCAAAGAAGACGGCGGCCGGCTGGGAGTAAGCCGTCGCCACACCTACCGTCGCGACGAGGATCAAGCTTCTGAGCAACATTTTCCTGGGTTCAGATTCCGACGTACCAGGCATACCCCTCTTCCGGCGCCGAGGAGCCCAGACCGTTGCCGAACTCTTTCAGGCTATCGGTGACCGTCAGGCGGGTGATATATTTCACGCTCTTGTAACCCAGCTGGCGGGGGACCCGCAGACGCACCGGACCGCCGTGTCCCACGGGAAGCTCACCGCCGTTCATCCCGTAGGTCAGCAGAGTCTGAGGATGCAAGGCGTCGGCCATATCGACGCTGTCCCACCAGTTGGACTGTATCGAGAAGTAGACTACGTACCTGGCTTGCGGGAGAATCCCCGCGAGGTCCAGGACGTGGGATAGAGGCACTCCGGTCCACTCCGCGATAAAAGACCAGCCTTCTTCACAGGCCAGGTGCGTGATCTGGCTGCGGGAAGGATAGCTCTTGAGCTCGGCCAGCGAAAACGAGCCAGGGCGGGCGACCATGCCATCGATGGCGAGGCGCCAGTCGGAAAACCCTCCGGCCTGAAGCTGGTGGAAGGCTTCGCTCCTGGGAGGGTCTCCGTTTTCGAATGGAGTTTTCGAAATCTGGCTGCGCGAGAACTCCCGGGCCATCGAGTGGCGCGTCAGCAACCGCTGGGCGGCATAGGTCAGCGTTTCGCCGGCGCCGAAGATGCCGCCGTGATCGGGAGGGATCAGGCCGTAGCGATCCGCAAGACGGGCAGCCACCGCGAGACCGGATACGCCGGCCGCCGCTGCCAGCCCGGTGGTAATGATCTTGCGGCGAGAGAGGTCACTCATGGGTGCTCCTTAGGTGCGCCGGTGCGGCCCGTGATCATCGCCCGCATGCGGTTTCCGAATCCCGAAAAACAAACCATCCCGACGTGGACCAGGAGGAAGAGTACGAGAAAGACGGTGACGAAGAAATGAATGGTGCGAGCGGATTGCTGGCCGCCGAACACGGTGACGGTGGCAGGAAACACCGACGCCATGGCGGGAGACATGGCCAGGCCGGTCCAGATCACCAGAGGAAACAGAACGAAGATCACGGACAGGTAGGTGAGCCGCTGCAGCACGTTATAGGACCGGTCTTCATCCGGCCGCCGGAAGCGCAGGTGATTCACGAGTACCCCCGCAAGCGCCCGCCCCGAGAGATCGCGTCCAACCGGAAGCAGGTTCTTTCGGAAATGCCCTGTACATAGGCCGTAGACCACATACAGCAAGCCGGTCAAAACCACCACCCAGGCGGATTGAAAGTGGAGATAGCGGCTCCAGCCGTTCTGGTCCGGCAGCACGTACTCGTAACCGGTCGATACCGTTGACCGGGAGGCCGGGATCGGCAGATCGAACAGCGAAGGAGTTAATGCGTTGCCGGTTTCGCCCCAATAGAAGCGCGGGTGAGAGATGACGATTTCGATTCCGCTGACCAGCAGTGCGAAGAAGCACAGCGTGGCGATCCAGTGCGTGACGCGGACCACGGCAGTGTGGCGGGCCGTAGTGGCGGCGGCCGGGACGGCGGAAGCAAGACTCGGGACCCAGGCGGAATCGGCCACGCAGGTATGTTATCAGGAACGTCCGCCGGTGGCGGGCCGCGTGCGGTTAGCGCACCGGGCGCGAGGAATACCGGAGCCGCACTTTGACCAGGAGCGGCTCGTGCGGCTTCCCGGCGACCCGGTACACGGTTTGCGGCGGAGGATCTTCCTGGGTCAGCATGCGGGTTCGATCCGCGGCCGCTTCCTGCTCGGCTTTCGTCCAGGTCCTGCCGGCGCCGCTCGAAAGCTCGAATCGCTGCACGCCTCCGGCACCCCACTGTTTTTCCCAGCCGGTTACCATCTCGTTCGTCAGAGCCAGCGCCCGGGGGCCGATATCGAGTCCCTTGAGAGGCTCGGGCGTAAGGATCACGGTGAGCTCCTCTTCGCTTTGATCCGGACGGCTATGCCGGAGCGTAAAGAAGTTCGGCCGGTCATCCTGGGCGGGAATATCGACCAGTTTGCCCCCGGTGACGCGATTCTCTCCATTGTGGGTGCGCGACGTGGGGAAGATCAGGTAGGGCGCACCGCGCTCACCGGAAGCATAACGCTCGCGGTCGATTACGTAGAGATAGCCGGCGTCAGGCGATTCGATGGTGAGGCGGACGCGATCGCCTTCGCGCAGACTGGTGCCTGTACCGACGCGCTCGGGGACCCATTCGACGGTGTTGGAATCCTCCTGAACCAGTATTCGCGCTCCCAGATCGCCGGGGGCAGGCGAGCGAAGGCGCCAGACGGTCACGCCCACCTGGCGGGCCTCGGAGGGCTGGCGGATCGAACTGGTCTTGGCATCGCCGACCGGCTGATATTTTGCGGTGGCGGTGGCGGTGGCGGCGGCAGTCTTGGGCTGTGGACGCGCTTGCATCACTGCTTCGGGCACGATGCCGCGGGTCTGGGCGAACATCGCGCCGGCCGCGGCGAAAGCCAGTAGCATTTTCATATCGACCTCCTTATCGCCATTCCCCTTGCTGCAGGAAGGCAGCCCAGTAGTACGGCGATTCCCAGCGCTTCTGTTTCCGCAATTCCAATTGCGCTGCGCGCAAGGCCGCGGCCGGCTGCTTGCCTTCGCGGAGCATGTTGCGGTACAGACTGGCCATCAGATCCGCGGTAGCGCGATCATTCACATTCCACAAACTTACGATCACCCGGGGCGCGCCGGCGTACAGAAACGCACGTGTCAGGCCCATCAGTCCCTCGCCGCGGACTTCCTTGCCGAGGCCCGTCTGGCAGGCGCTCAGCACC
>DATIRX010000169.1:0-3299 GCA_035469225.1 Bryobacteraceae bacterium | reverse complement strand
CACAAGGACGCTCACACATGAACCGACTCGTCTTGCTTTCTTCCTTTCTACTTGCAGGAGCGCTATGGGCGCAAAAACAGCCAGCCACCTCGCAAGCGGCTCCCGTCGTCTGGCGCGCGCCCGCGAACGCCAACCCCGACGCGTATGCCGGAGAGCAGCTATGCGCTGCGTGCCATGCCTCGGAGGGAGCCCAATTCGCCAAGACCGTACATGCCAAGGCCGCGCCACCCCGCGCGACCTACGGCACGGGCTGCGAATCCTGCCACGGTCCCGGGAAGGCGCACGTCGAGGCAATGTCAGCGGGAGATGTCGCGGCCGGCAAGAAACTGATTTTCAGCTTCAACGCGAAACCCGCGGAGAACGCCGCGCGCTGCCTGAACTGCCACAACAGCAGTCCAGATCAGCGCCTGTTTGGCCGCTCCGAGCATAAAATGATGGGCGTCGCCTGCAACCAGTGCCACTCGGCTCATCTGGTGGCGCCGGCCAAAGCTGCTCCCAAGACCGAATTCGCCCAAGCCAAGTTTTTCCAGATGCCGGAACGCCAGGAAGAGTCTCGCTGGCTGCAGCAGAGCCTGCTCAAACAGAAACAGCCGGACCTGTGCTTCGGCTGCCACAAGACGATCCAGGCGCAGTTCGCCCTGCCGACCCATCACCGGGTGCCCGAGGGCCAGATGAAGTGCACCGATTGCCACGACGCCCATGGCACCATGAACCGTCCATTACTGAAGAAGGTGAACTTCGAGGTCTGCGTGACTTGTCACGCGGAAAAGCGCGGACCCTTCCTGCATGAGCATGCCTCCGTGAAAGTAGAAGGCTGCACGGCGTGTCACAGCCCGCATGGGACGGTGGAGCGCAACATGCTGCTGCGCCGGGAAGGCCGCTTCCTGTGCCTGCAGTGTCACGTGAACCCGTTTGCGGCCAATGTTCCTCATGGACGCCTGGGCTTCCAGACACGCGGAGAATGCGTGCGCTGCCACGCGCAAATCCACGGGTCCAATGTCGACCCAAACTTCCTGCAATAGGAGACCAATATGAAAAACCTACTATTGGCCTCGTTCCTGATTCTTGCAGCCGCCGCCCAGGACGTCCCAACCCACGATTGGGGCGGCCTTGAAACCCAGGGCTCCTTTACCGCGGGATACCGGCTCGATTCCATCGGCGGACGCCGGGAGAAGTTTGACGAACTCTTCAACCTGAACAGCGGGTTTCGCCTGTTCGATTTCAACTTGAGCGGGAATGCTAAAGAAGGCGCTTCGCCCTTTGCCGACCGTTTCAGCCTGAACGCCAGCGGTCTGGGGGGTGATCCATTTCCTTCCGAGCAGCTGACCATCTCGAAGGCCAAAGTTTACGACCTGCGTGCCAGCTTTCGCCAGACTTACTATTATTGGGATCGAAACGACAACGCTCTCCAGCCGAGCGGCCTGCACGGTCTCACCACCAACCAGAACTGGGCGACGGTGCGGCGCTTCGGGTCGGTGAATTTATTGATCCACGCCACGGACCGGCTCAAGTTCCGGTTCGAGTATGGCCGATCCTCGCGCGACGGCGTCAACGATACCACCAGGACCATGGAATACTTCAACTCGCCGTCCTCCTGGGGGACGTTCCTGCGAGACAATCCGTACTATGTCGAAGCACCTTTGCTCGAACGCGCCGACCGGGTGGCCGCCGGCCTGGATTACACGCTCGGCAACTGGAGTTTTCACTATACGGTGGGCTATCAGACCTTCGACCAGTCGCTGAACTGGAATGTGACCACTCCGGAGCACAGCATCAACATCGATTCCACAGCCAACCGGCTGGAATTCCTGAACAGCGGCTCGTGGAGTGAATTCCGCAATCTCAAGACTCCCTCGAGCGAGTTCTCCTACAACGGTCAGGTGAATCCGCGACTGACTTTGCGCGGCACCTTTCTGGTATTTCGCTACAGCGGGCCGGCCAACGTGGATGCGGCCTTCGCTGGAACCGTTCGGGCCAACAGTACGGGCACGCAGGTAACACCCTACAACATCGCACTGAGCACCAGGGGCCAGGTCAAGGAACCGAACTACATCGTCGACCAGGGCTTCAGTCTGAAGCTCGAAGACTGGGCCAGTCTGCATGGGGACTATCGCTACAACCGGTTCACGGAAGAGACACACTTCATCGAACACAGCCGCGATTCCACAACCACGTTCGACGGAACCAACTCCAACCAGTGGCGCCAGGGCTTGCACCAGGCCGATCTGATGCTGGAGTTGACGCCGATCCGGAGTCTGGTTATCCGGCCGGGAATTCGTTTTGTGAAGCGCGACACGACAGCTCTGGAAGAGGACCTGGCCGACCCCCTCCGCAGCGAGCGGCTGAAATCGGTCTGGCCGATTGGCAGCGTCGCGTTCGTGCCGTCCCGCAACTTCAGCATCCGCGCCGATCTGCAAAGCATCACCAACAGCCGGTCCTACACGCGCATCACTCCGCACACCGACGTCAGCACACGCTGGGTGGTGCGGTACCAGCCGTTCTCCCGGCTGTCCCTCGAGGACAGCTTTAGCATCCGCAATCGAAAACTAGTGGATACCGATTTTCGAAACAACGTCCGCTCCAATGCGTTCACGGTCAACTGGTCGTGGAACGACAAGCTCTCGACCTTCGCCGGCTTCAGCTACGACAGCTTCCTGGCGACCGCCTCGGTCACGTTCCTGCGAGGTACGCCTCCTGTCAACACAACCTGGCGCGATCAGACCATCAATCGAGTCTGGCAGGCGGGCGTATCCGCCCGGCCGCTTCCGCGCCTGGGCTTCGATTTCGCGGGCAACTTCGTCCGCAGCACCGGCGCGGGTGAGATCAGCGGAGAGCTGCCGGTTTTCGGGCCGCTGACCTTCCCCATGGCGACCGCCTCAGCCTATTACGATCTGCCGCGTTTCGGCAAGCTCGCAGTGGATCTGCAGCGGACCTACTACTTCGAGGAAATCGTGCGCGGCAATGATTTCGGCGCGAATCTGCTGACCATCCGCTGGACCCGGAATTTCTAGCCCGTTTCCAGGTAAGACTTACGCGCAGTTTTTTCTGCACCTTCCGGTGCCGTTGTCCATAAGCGCCTTTGTATTCAACCCCCAGCGGGACGCGGCAGGCTACCTGCTTCTCAAAACAGCGGGGACCTGTCCCCTGGAGGAAATAAATCATGAAACGATTTTCCAAAGTGCGGATCGCCGCTATGGCCGCACTGGCTCTGTCCGCCGCTTTCATTCTTGCGCCCACCGTGCAAGCGGACGAGTACAACCGAAAAACCGTCATCACGATCTCGAATCCGGTCGAAATCC
>DATIRX010000168.1:0-8506 GCA_035469225.1 Bryobacteraceae bacterium | reverse complement strand
TCGCGAATGTTAGCCCACTTCTGCGGCGCATCGGGAGATGACGTGATGTTTCCGCCACCATCCTGGTAGGCGAGTTGGCCGTAGCCGTAAATGGTGAGGCTTTTTAGAGAGATCAGCTTGTCCTTGCCCCCCAGCGCCTGGGCCGCCTGATCAACTAGGCGCGCTTCGGGAGATTGAGCGTACAGGGTCGCGGCCAGTGCGAGAGCAACGGAAAGTTTCATGGCTACATGCGATTTTATACCTGCGCGGTCGGTAAAGTTGAAGCGTCAGCAGATCCTGACGGGAATGGGTTGGTGGGGCCGGAAGGCACGCCGCCGCGACTGGTGGCTGGCCGCGTCTGACCCAGGACCGGCGGGACACGACCATCCGCGTCGCGGAGCGGATGTGGGTGTATACTACGTGCAGCCTCGACCGATTCCGCGGAGTCAATCTGCAAGGAGAGGACCAATGCGCGAGAAACGACCTGCTCGAAGAGAGTTCCTGAGAAACGGCGCCGCCTTGGCGGGCGGCTTCACCTTGAGTGCTGCAGCGCCCGCCTTCGGGCAGCAAGCTCCGGCGCAGCCGCCGATGATCAAAGGCGAGCGGCAGGGCGAGATTGCATACGGCGCAAGGTCGAAGTACGTCACTTCGGCCCGCATCCCGCACGGAGGCAGGCCCTCGCCCGACAACTTCGGCCTCACGTTCCATGTCGCGACCCCGTTGCAGGATCAGGTCGGGGTCATCACGCCGTCCTCGCTCCACTACTTCGCGACGACGCGTGGCGCGTTCCTGCCGGATATCGATCCTGGGAAGCACGCGCTGATGATCCACGGCCTGGTGGATCGTCCGCTGACCTTCACCGTGGACGACCTGAAGCGCCTCCCGTCGGTGACGCGCCTGCACTTCATCGAGTGCGCCGGCAACAGAGCGTCGCGACGTGCCAAGACCGTGCAGGAAACGCACGGCATGACGAGTAATGCGGAATGGACGGGCGTTCTGCTGTCCACGCTGCTCAAGGAGTGCGGCGTGAAAGGCAGCGCCAAGTGGTTCGTCGCCGAGGGCGCGGAAGAAGTGAAGGGCGCGTCGAGCATGCCGGTCGCCAAGGCAATGGACGATTGCATGATCGCCTACGGCATGAACGGCGAGGCGGTGCGGCCGCAGAACGGATTCCCCCTGCGCCTGATGGTGCCGGGCTTCGAAGGGATCTTCCACACCAAGTGGCTGCAGCGCATCAAGCTGGTGGACAGCTACTACATGAACTACAACGACTTTGGCCATCTCCACGAGGATCAGGATAAGAAAGTCGCGGCGCTCAGCTACCAGATCGGTCCGAAGTCCGTCATCACGTTCCCGTCCGGTGAACAGCGGCTGCCAGGCAAGGGCTTCTACGAAATCCGTGGCCTGGCTTGGTCCGGCGGCGGCGCCATCAAGCAGGTAGAGGTCTCCACCGACGGCGGCAAGAAATGGAACAAGGCGCAGTTCCAGGGAACGCCGCAACGGATGGCCCATTGCCTGTTCACCTACGCGTGGGAGTGGAATGGCAACGAGACCGAGATCATGTCGCGCTGCGTCGACGACGTCGGCCAGGTGCAGCCGACGCGCGAGCAGATCGCCAAGTACTGGAACAAGACCTTCGATCAGACGTTCAGCGTGCCGGGGCTGGACAACTCGGTGCAGCCATGGAGGATCGCGAAGGACGGGAGCGTGACCAATGGCTACGCGTAGAGTCCTGCCGATCGCGTTCTCGTTGCTGATGAGCGTCCCGGTGTTGGCGCAGGGGCCGACGTACGGCATTGGACGCACGCCGACTGCCGAGGAGATCCGCGCGCGCGACATCTCGATCGGTCCGACTGGAGTGGAACTTCCGCCGGGAAAAGGCAGCGCCAAAGAAGGCGCTCTTACGTATCGCTCGAAGGGATGCGTGGGATGCCACGGCGCCAACGGCACCGGCGGCGCCGCGCCGATTCTGAAAAGCAAGGATCCCGCGAATCCAAGCGTCTGGGCGCGGGGACGCATCCTGCCGCTTCGCGCGCCGTTCGCCACGACGGTCTGGGACTACATCAATCGCGGGATGCCGCTCAATCGCGAAGGAACGCTGACACCAGACGAGGTCTACGGGCTGACGGCGTATCTGCTGTTCATCAACGGCGTGATCCCCGAAGACCAGGTCCTCGACCAGCAGAATCTCGCGGCAGTGAAGATGCCGCTGGGCGACAACTACGCGCCGCTCCCGGACTGGAAGCCGCGCACGCCGCGACTAAAGGGCTACCCCTACTAGCGGTCGGGCTGAAAACCTGCACTACACGGACGACAACGTGGACGAAGTGCACCGGTACTGCGTCGAGCAGGGGCTGGACGTGACCTGGCCGCCGACAGATATGCCTTGGAACGTGCGCGAGGCGCAGGTTCGCCATCCCGATGGTCACGTGTTCCGGATCAGCCAGGGTCTCGGTGAGTAGCTACAGTTGATTCTTGCCGACGAGGAAGAATAGTTTCTGCTAAGACGGCGTGCTTTGGAACTTGTCACCGCCTCTGACCGAGTGACGGGCCACTCGTACAAAGCGCGGATTAAGTGAGGCAGGGCGACAGTCGGCTTCTGGAAAAGTGACCGTTAAGGAGCATTATCGGAAGGCTTGCACGGGACCCGGGTGAAGATAGTTTCCGGATACGCCGTCATCCAGGACTTGGCCGCGGTAAACACGTCCAAGTGCCTGCTAATGCAGGGGAGTACACGCGACAGAATCTCGTCGGTTTCATGTCAGCCCAAGCAAGCAGGTGACTGCAGTGGCTCCTAAGAGCAGCGGAATATTTGGACCTGCGGGCTACGCTATCCCCTAATGGAACTCAAGGCTGCCAGTGCACGTTCACGGGCGGCCTCATGATCGATGATTGGAAGTGGGTATGTTCTCCCAAGATCCACGCCAGCCTTCTCGAGTATTGATGCTGGTGCCTTCCAGGGTTTGTGTATCCAGTCGTCCGGTAATCCCGACAACTCGGGAACCCAGTGGCGGACGTATCTGCCAGTGGGGTCGAACTTCTCGCCCTGAATGACGGGATTGAAGATTCTAAAATAGGGAGCTGCGTCGACGCCGCAGCCCGCGACCCACTGCCATCCTAATGTGTTGTTGGCCAGGTCTGCATCTACCAGCGTGTCCCAGAACCAAGCCGCGCCTTCTTGCCAGGCAATCAACAAATGTTTGACGAGGAAAGAGGCAACTACCATGCGGACGCGATTGTGCATCCACCCGGTGTGCCACAACTCACGCATACCCGCATCCACCAGCGGATAACCAGTCTTGCCTTGCGTCCATGCACGCAGTGTCCCCGGGTCGGTCTTCCAGGGGAAACCCGCAAACTCGGGTCGAAGCGCCTGCTCTGGGGATTCGGGGTGATGATACAGAAGTTGGTGGGCAAATTCGCGCCAGCCAATCTGCCGAAGATAGGCCTCGCACGCGGCGTGACGGCCGATGGCTCCGTCGTCCATCATGCTGAGGACCTCGCGCCAAACCTGCCCTGGACTAATCTCACCGAAGTGCAGGTGCGGTGAGAGCCGGGATGTGCCAACGACGCCAGGCTTCTCCCGGCCGACCGGATATTCTTGGATCGCTTCTTTCTGGAAGCGTTTCAGTTGGCTCTTTGCTCCGGATTCGCCGGGCCGCCAAGTCTCACTGAGGCCGGCTGCCCAATCGACTGTGGGTTCCAGTCCGAGTGCGGACAGATCCAATGAGTGTGGCCAGTTTTCAGGCGAGCGGAGCCTCCTTGGCGCGTCCTTGGAAGGCGGTGCTACGGACTTGTTGAGACAGGCTCGCCAGAATGCGGTAAAGACGCGAAAGTGCTGCCCGCTGCCGTTTCGAATCGTCCACGGTTCGAACAGCAAATTGCCATTAAAGCTCTCCGTGGCGATGCCACGCTCACGAAGCTGTGACTTCAAATCGGCATCTCGGGCAACGGTGGCTGACTCGTAACGGCGATTCCAGAAAACTGCGGACGCACCCGATTCGGCCAACAGATCATTCAATGCTTTGCCGGTTGGACCGCGGCGAATGATCAAGCGCGAGCCGCGCTTTTCGAATTCCGCATTGAGAGCGGCAAGAGAGCGGCGAAGCCACCATCGAGAGGCAGCACCTGGCGGCCATGCGCCTTCCTCCTCTGGCGCCCAGATAAACACTGGAATCACTGGACTGCCCCGATCAATGGCGGCGGCCAAGGCGGGATTGTCCGATAAGCGCAGATCCCGCCGAAACCAAACCAAAGCCGGCAGGCCGGTCACTCCTTTCCCTTTGCTGCTCCCGGTGGGCGCCACCGGCGGTCCTGCGATTTCAGCGGCCATAAAGCGGACTCATGATTGGATGGACCCTTCTCCACAGTTGACGCACCCGAGGAACAAGTCGCTCCCGTCATTGTGCCGAAGCCAGTTTGCGGATTTGCGCGGCGAGATCCTGGTAACTGGCTTCATCGAACGGTCCTCCGTGACGCCAAGCAACTTTCCCCTTCTGGTCGATTACCAATAGATAAGCAGAGTCCTCAGCTTTGACTCCAAGCCGCTGCTTCCAAGGCTCCGTGCCGCCGTAAACCGTGATCACGTTTTCTTGATCGCCTTTCGGGGTCCCCCGCCGCATGCCGCTATCGATGAACCATTTTCCCAAGCGGGCCATGCCGCCGATCATGGGGATTTCGAAGAACGTAACTCCTGGGTTGGCTCCGAAGTCCTGACGAAACCGCTTCGCCCAGGCCTCGACCTGGAACCGCGAATCGTAAGTGAAGCCGAGCATCAACAATGCCACGCGGCCGGATGCAGCTTGCGGAAGAACCGCAGCGTGGCCGCTCAAGAATTCTCCCTTAAGCGGCGGTAATTGGTCCCCAACGGCCAGTTCGGCAGCAGGTACGGCGGCTGACGCCGTTAGGGCCACGCCGAGTATCACTAAAATCCACATGGTCATCGGATCACTCCCGTTTCTCTCAACTTCAACGGCTCAACCTGTATCTCCGGATCGTGTATCTCCGCGCGACTAGCCGCGGCCGCGATGCGTCGGAGCATTCCCCGGAACACCACTTCATGGATGGGGGTCAATAGATACCAGTACAGGATTCCGAACAAACCGCGCGGCTCGAATTCGGCCACCTGCGTAATCAAGGTCGAAGCGCTCTCGGGCTCGGCGCGGAACTCGAGCCAGGCGCGCCCTGGAACCTTCATCTCGGCAAACAATCGAAGCCGCCGGCCGGGTTCATACGATTCCACGCGCCAGAAATCCAAGGTACTTCCAGGAAAAGGGGTCTCGGGATCAGGCCGGCCTCTCCGCATGCCCACGCCACCCATCATCAGATCGAACAGGCCGCGAATCCTCCACAGTGTATTGCCGAAGTACCAGCCGGTGCGTCCTCCAATACGGCGAATCGGTGCGAATGCCTGAAGGGGGGCCACTGGTACACGCGTGGTTTGTGTATTGACGAGGAGATGAGCATCGGGCTTAGGAAGCGAACTCACAAGTCCAGCCGGCGTGCGTGCGTCAGACCAGCGGGTCTCCGCGATCTTGCGATCCTCGTTGGCGAGGGCCCGCTCGATTGCGCGTGTGATTCCCATGGGCCGAATGTCGAAGGTGTCCAGGGCCGCGGGGTTCAGCACGACGCTCGGATTCCGGACGCTAGCTATGAGAGATCGCCCGATGGCTGCGTAGACCGGTGTGATCAGCGTTAGCCACCGGCTCGACAATGACAAGCTGAGGAACGGCACGCGCACGATCCAGCGCCGCAATTTCCGCTGCCGGGCGTACTCGCGCATGATCCCCATATAGGAAGTGACGTCCGCACCGCCGATTTCGAAGGTACGGTTGCACGTCGCCGGCGGTCGGGCGGAAGCCGCCAGATAGTCGATCACGTCTTCGATGGCGATAGGTTGTGCCGCGGTATTCACCCAGCGAGGCGTGATCATTACCGGAAGGCGCTCGACCAACGCGCGGATCATTTCAAATGAGGCGCTGCCGGAACCGATCACGATCGAGGCCTGAAACTCGATCACGGGAACGCCACTCGCCCGGAGAATGTTTCCTGTCTCGACGCGGCTGCGCATATGAGCCGAAAGCCCCCCGCCCTGCGCCAGCCCACCCATGTAGATGATCCGCCGCACCCCGGCTTTGCGCGCGGCCGCGGCGAAGTTGTGAGCCGCTCTGCGCTCTTCGGCCTCAAATTCTTCCCCGCTGTTCATGGAATGGACCAGGTAGAAAGCCGTGTCCACACCAGAGAACGCAACATCCAGAGACGCCGGCTGCAGCAGGTCCCCCCGCACCACTTCAGTGCCGGGAGCCACGCGCCAACTCAGCGCCTCCGGGTTGCGGCACAAACATCTGACTGCCGAACCATCTCTCTCGAGGCGCCTTAAGAGGCGTCCTCCGATGTATCCAGTTGCGCCGGTCAGCAGATGCATGAGCTTGCCCCTACCTTTCACTTCGGCAAGAGGACGGTATCAATGACGTGAATCACGCCATTCGATGTCACAATGTCGGTCTTGGTCACATGAGCGCCGTCCACCATTACGCCGCCGCTCGCGGTCTTAATGGTGATGTTCTGCCCCTCCACAGTCTTGGCGGAATGGAGCTTCACCACATCCTTTGCGAGCACGTTGCCAGCCACCACGTGATATGTGAGGATGCTCTGCAGCTTGGCCTTGTTCTCAGGCTTAAGCAGGGATTCGAGCGTGCCTGGAGGAAGCTTCGAGAACGCTTCGTCAGTCGGTGCGAAGACCGTGAATGGGCCAGGGCCTTTCAGGGTATCCACCAACCCTGCGGCTTTCACCGCGGCCACCAACGTGTTGAAGTTTCCAGCAACGGCCGTCTCGACGATGTCGGCTGCGGAGGCAGTGGACGAGGCGACTGTCATCGCCAAGGCGCCTGCTAGTAAAATGGGCAAGTAATGTGTCATTTCTTTTCTCCTTTTGAACTGTCTTAGTACTGCAAGAGGCTACGCTCGTGCTCCGGCAAGGTCGCCGTGCCAGCGGCGCTGAATCGATTTCCAGGTCAGGGCCTGATACAGCCCCGCCAGACCCACCAGGCTATACACCACCGTGCTGAGCGCGGAGGTTTCTCCAAATTTCATGCCGAACACGGACGCCACCAAATCCAGATGAAACGCTCCCGCCAATCCCCAGTTCAGGGCGCCGATGATGACCAGAGCCGCCGCGAGCACGTCAAGCTTTTTCATGATTTTGAACGCTTCCTTTCCACTTCTCGAGTGCCGATTTCTTTCGGCCACAGTTTGATCTTAAGGAAAATATGTTTTACTGTAAAGAATACCCGGAAGCTGACTTTCCTGAGCGGAAAAACTCCTCCGGAAACAGGTACTGGGAGGAAAACGATTTTTGTCATGGCGTCCGACACCATCACCACGGGACTCAAGAAATACGCGATCGGGAGCAAACTGCGGCATTTGCGCTTGCGAAAGAGCATGGGACTGGTGGAGTTAGGCAAACACACCGGCCTTTCGCCGGCACTGCTCTCCAAACTGGAGCGGGACGTAATGCATCCCACGTTGCCTACACTCTTGCGGATCGCCATGGTGTTCAGCGTGGGGCTGGAGTACTTCTTCAATCCGGAACCCAAGCCCGTGCTGGAGATTGTTCGCAAGAAGGATCGCCTGCGTTTTCCGGATTCACCGGACGTCCGCAAAGTCGCCTACTACTTCGAGAGCCTGGACTTTCCCGTGCCCAACCGCGCGCTGAATTCCTACCTGGCCGAATTCGAACCGATCGACGAAGAGAAAGTCCGGCTGCACGAACACCCCGGGATCGAATTCCTATACGTTTTGTCGGGCAGATTGGAACTTCGCGTCGGAGCAGACCAACACGACCTCTCGGAAGGGGATTCAATCTACTTCGATTCCACTGTGCCGCATGGCTACCGCAGACACGGGTCCAAGCGCACAACAGCGCTCGTGGTGACGCTGGCACCGCAGGAGTAGGCGTTATCGCGCTGTGCGCAGAATCCTTGGCACGTCAAAGTATCCCCAAATCACTAATAAGTGGGCTAGCCGGAGAAAGGTCGTTGTGGAACCGTCGGATTCGAGTTCCGTCCGGATGGTCGGCCATCCGGAAGTTACTTTTTGTAATCGTCGCCCGGCGCTTGCCTTATGGAACAGTCCGCCCTGTTGCTGGCGGCAGTTTGTCACCCGATAATTCGCATTATCGGTAGCGATTTGGCGACCCGGCCTAGCTCGCTGTGGCTTATGCCCTGTCACCTTCACGTCTTGGGACGCGCGGATCGAAGCTGATGGTGACTTTCTCTTGAAAACTCGACTGCTTGCGGTAGCGGCAATCGTCGCGCTCTACGGGGCGACTGTAAGCTACGATGGCTCTTTAAGGATCACGCCGGCAACGCAGGGCGCCGCGATGTTTTCTGGCGCGCTTGACGGGGCGTGGGCAATACATAGCCTGGTTTTGGGGAGAATGTCTCATGCGGCACTCAGTGCTGACTTTGCTGTTCGCTACGGCTGGCGTGCTCGGAGCGCAATCGAAGAACCTGGATATCTATTGGATTGA
>DATIRX010000167.1:0-8687 GCA_035469225.1 Bryobacteraceae bacterium | reverse complement strand
CTTTCAGTCCGCGCGGGGCTTTAGCCCCGCTCACTTTGCGGCCGTCACCCGTCCAGAATGCAGACGTCCCGAAGGTTGCGGTAGTCCTCCGAATAATCCAGGCCATAGCCGACCAGGAACTGGTCGGGAACCTCGAAACCCAAATAGTCCACCTTCACCGGCCGCTGGCGGCGCGAAGGTTTGTCCAGCATGGACGCGATGCGCAGCGATTTCGGATTACGCTGGCGCAGCACGTGCAACAGGTAGGTGAGCGTGATTCCCGTATCGACGATGTCCTCCACCACGATGACGTCGAAGCCTTCGATGGGATGGTCCAGATCCTTGATCAAACGGGCTTCCCCGGACGACGTCCTGCCGGTGCCGTAGCTGGCGATCCCCACGAACTCCAGGCGGGCGGGGGTCTTCATCGCACGCGACAAATCGGCAATGAACATACACGCGCCTTTCAGCACGCCGACCAGGTATACCGGGCCGGTGGGATAATCCCGGTCGATCTGCGCGCCGAGCTCGGCAATGCGGGCTTGAATCTTTTCCGCGGGGATCAGCACCCGTAGCGAGGACATACGTAGTACGATACCAGCAGGAGGCCCGCTCACTGGGAAGTCCACGAAAGAAGCCCGCAGCTCCCCCGCCCATGTGGCTGGAAGCAGTACGAGCCGCGGAAGAAAAACAAGCCCGCAACATCAAGGTGCTGGATTTACGAGAGGTCACCACCTTCGCCGACTTCTTCGTGATTGTGAGCGGAGCCAACACACGCCAGATTCAAAGCATCGCAGACGAAGTGCACCACCGGCTCAAAAAGCTCGGCGAAATACCCAACAGCATCGAAGGCTACGACAATGCAGAGTGGGTGCTGGTCGATTACGGCGACTACCTGGTGCACATCTTTTCGGAGAAGGCCCGCGAGTATTACGACCTGGAACGCCTGTGGCGGGACGCTAAAAGCGTAGCGGTTCCCGCGGCTACTTAAAATCCATCGCCAGGCGGCCGGCCGGCCCTTTGTAGAGCAGCCCCAGGTCCTTGGCCTTGTTCTTTCCCTGGATCAGGAAATAGAGCAGGCCCTCCACGGGTTCCTTGGTTTCGGTGTCCGCGAGGATCCTGGACTCCAGGATCTTGATCAGCGGGCTTTCTGGAGCTGCCGCGTTCTTCGTCTCGCTGGGAGTGAGACTGACTGCCGTAGAGCTGACGCCGGGGCTTCCGGAATAGCTGGTCTTGGACTTCAGGATCAGATTCGCCGCACCGCCGATCTGGTTTGGAAGCAGGGCGTCGCTGCGCTCGCCATCCTTGCGGGAAACAAGCGTGAAGTCGTCCGGGCTGATGCGAATCGCCTGGATCATGCGAGGACTCACTTTAATCTGCACAACGATGTAGCCCGAGTCCATGGGCGCGCCAAGAAGCTGCTGGATGTCGTTGTTCTCGATGAAGACCTTGCCGGAAAGATCGATATTGCCGTTTCCGGCCTGATTGGGGAGAGACTTGTTGTCCGCGGCGAACGCCGCGCAAGCAATCAATACGCCTGGAATCAATAACTTCACAAAAACTTCTTAATGCTTTGCACGAAATCCGGATTCTGCCAGTTTTGAGCCGCGATCACCTTCTGCACCACCTTGCCGGAGCTATCGATGATGTAGCTTTCCGGCAGCTGAAAGGTGCCATAGCTGGCCGCGATGTCCCAGGAGGGGTCGCGGGAGGTGGCATAGGAGACCTTGAACTGGTCCATAAAGCGGCGGTAGAGCTTTTCGTTGGCATCCACGCTCACACCCAGGACCACCACGCCCTGGGGCCCGTACTCGCGCTGGAAGACCTCCAGCGAGGGGATTTCCTCGACGCAGCCGCCGCACCAGGTGGCCCAAAAGTGCAGGACCAGCAGTTTGCCGCCGAAATCGGACCGGGTGAGGGTCCGGCCGCTATCGGTGACCACCTTGAAATCGGGCGCAGGGTCGCCAATCCGGACGATGCCGTCATCCAGCGTCCCCGACACCACCCAGGCGAGCCCAATCGCCAGCACCGCCACCAGGCCGATCAGAATCCGGTCCGTATTGCTCTTCACGCTATTATTTTAGTGGATCTGGCGGAGCCCGGAAAGGGGCTGGCAGCATCCAATGTTAAGGGGAGCATGTTATTAACCAGAAAAGCCGAGTTTTCCGCGTCGCACGTGTGCGTCAATCCGGCCTGGAGCGCCGAACAGAATCAGGCGGTCTACGGCAATAATGCCAATCCCAACGGCCACGGGCACAACTACGTGCTGGAGGTAACGCTGGCCGGAGATCCCGATCCCGTCACCGGGATGGTGTTCGATCTGCGGGAATTGAAGGAAATCCTGAACCGGGAAGTGGTCGACCGCATGGACCACAGGTTCCTGAATAAAGAAATCCCGCCCTTCGACAAGGTGATCCCCACCACGGAGAACATCGCTCTGGAGATCTGGAAGCGGATCGAGCGCGCGATCACCCGCAAGGGCGTAAAGCTGCACAACGTAAGACTGTACGAAACGGCGGATCTGTTCGTCGATTACGGAGGCCGGCAGTGACGCTGACGTCGCGCTATCGCTTCTCCGCATCGCACCGGCTGGATACGCCCGCACTGACGCCGGAGGAGAACCGGCGGCTGTACGGCAAGTGCAATCATCCGCACGGGCATGGGCATGACTATGTGCTGGAGATCACGGTAGACGGTCCGGTAGACCGGGACGGGCAAATCGTGAATCGCGAGGCGCTGGACACCCTGGTTCGCAAGCGCGTGCTGGCCCGGCTGGATCACAAGAATCTGAACGCGGACTTGCCGGAATTCGCCCAGGCGGTTCCCACGACGGAGAATCTGGCGACGCTGGTCCAGGGCGCGCTGGCCGAATCCTGGAATCTGCCGGCTCGACTGGCGCGCGTGCGGATTTCAGAAACTGGACGCAATAGCTTTGAGTTGGAGGTTCCGAAGGCATGAAAAACAAGGCGGTCGTGAAAGTGATGCCAACGCAAGAGGGCGAAATCGCCGGGCACCTCCGTGAGATGCTGCGGCTGCTGGGCGAGAATCCATCGCGCGAGGGCCTGCTGCGCACTCCGGAACGTGCGGAGAAGGCCATGCAATTTCTGACCAGCGGTTACAGTACCAGCCTGGAAGAAGTAGCCAACGATGCCGTCTTCAGCGTGAGGGTGGATGAAATGGTGATCGTGAAGGACATCGAGTTCTTCAGCCTGTGTGAGCACCACCTGTTGCCTTTTTACGGAAAAGTCCACGTGGCTTATTTGCCCAAGGACAAGGTGATCGGACTGAGCAAGATCCCCCGAATCGTGAACATGTTCGCGCGCAGGCTGCAATTGCAGGAGCGCATGACGCAGCAGATCGCCGAAGCGGTGGAAAGCGTGATCGCGCCCCGCGGCGTGGCCGTACTGGTGGAGGCGCAGCATTTCTGCATGATGATGCGGGGCGTGGAAAAGCAGCATTCGGGCACGGTGACCAGCAACATGCTGGGCATGTTCCGGAAGAGCAAGGCGACGCGGGACGAGTTCCTGTCGCTGGTGCGGCGGCCAATGTGACCGCAAGAGACTGGTAAACTGGAGATGATGAAAACGCTACGCAGGCTGGTGTTCTGGGAATTCCCGCGAGCCTCGTGGCAGTACGATGTGATCGTGGGGGCCATCCTGGCGTTCATCTTCCTGACGCCGCGCGAGATATTCAAAGACCAGCCCCGAGCCGCCAGCATCCAGATGCTTCCCGCGCAGCAGGGGTTTCTGATCGAGCCGAAGCTGCTGGCCAACGTACCTGAGGCCGATTGGCCGCAGAAGGCGGCGGAACTGGTCAATCAGCGGTTCAAGACTCGCACCGCCATCACGCACGTGGCGCCGGTCCGGGACGATGTCGAAGGCGAGATCACCGGCTACATGGCCTACACCAAGCCGTAACGCGATGGCCAGACTTGCCCGAACTACGTTCCCGGCCGCTGTTGGCCTTGCCATGCTGGCGTTGACCAGCCTGCACGCGGAGGCGCTGAATGACATCCTGGCGCGGATGGACCAATCGGCTCGCAATTTCAAGACGTTCTCCGCCAGGATCAAGCGGACCGAATATACCAAGGTGCTGAACGACAAGGACGAGACGGACGGCGCCCGGAGGCTGAAGCGCGCCAACGGACAGACCATCGGCATGGTGGAGTTCTTTGGCAGGAATCCCCAGACGATTCGCTTTGCGGGCAAGACCGTGGAAGTGTATTCTCCGACGGCCAAGCGCGTGGAGGTCTACGACGCCAGCAAGTTCGGCAAGCTGGGGAAACAGGTGGATCAGCTGCTGCTGCTGGGAATCGGGGTTTCCAGCTCCGATCTGCGGCACGATTTCGAGATCAGGGCGGGCGGCACCGAAATGATCGGGCCGGTGCACACCACCCGGATCGAGCTCATCCCCAAGGACAACGATCTCAGAAAGCAGGCTGAGAAGATTGAGCTGTGGATTCCGGACGGCGAAAGCATCCCGCTGCAGAGTAAAGTGACGCGGACTTCGGGAGATTACGAACAGGCGGTTTATTCCGAAGTGCAGATGAATCCCGCGCTTCCGGATTCCGCGTTCGAGCTGAACCTGCCCGCCGACGTCAAACGCGTAAACGTCAAATAAGCTGCAAGAAGCGCTGGTGGACGCGGGCATCCGGCGTCAGCTCGGGGTGGAACGTGGTCACCATGTGCCTGCCCTGCTCCACCCACACAGGGTCTCCATTGTACGTTGCCAGAATCCGGCTCCCGGAACCCACGCGAAGGATTTTGGGCGCCCGGATAAAGACGGCTTCCATTTCCCCGCCCCCGGTTTGCACCCTGGCGACGCGGCTGTCGGTCTGACGCCCGTACGCATTGCGCTCGACATCGATATCGATCAGGTCCAGGCCCGGCTGATCGGGATGGGTCACCGAATGAGCCAGCAGGATCGCGCCGGCGCAGGTGCCGAACAGGGGCTTGTGCGAGGCGAACCGGCGCAGAGGTTCTGTCAGGTGTTCGATCTCCAGCAGCTTCAGCATGGTGGTGCTTTCACCGCCGGGCACGATCAGGCCGTCGCAGGCTTCCAGCTGCTGCGCGGTGCGGACTTCCATGGCACGTCCTCCGGCGCGCTCCACCGCTTTGAGATGAGCGTGGAAATCGCCCTGGAGGGCGAGGATGCCGATGGTTTTCATGTTCTCGCGTCCGGCCTGAAGGCCGGATCTACTACCAGCCGCGGGTCTGGAGCAGCTCGCTCTCGGGGAGCTTGGAGATATCCAGGCCGCGCATGGCCTCGCCGAGCTCTTCGCTGGCTTCCAGCAGCTTGACCGGATCGTTGTAGTAGGTGGCTGCCTTCACGATGGCGCGCGCGCGCGAATCGGGATCTTCGGATTTAAAGATGCCGCTACCGACGAAAACCGCCTCCGCCCCCAGCTGCATCACCAGCGCGGCGTCGGCAGGCGTCGCGATGCCGCCGGCGGAGAAGTTGGGCACAGGCAATTTGCCGTTGGCCGCCACCCACTCCACCAGCTCCAGCGGCGCACCCAGATTCTTGGCCTCGTGCACCAGCTCTTCCTTGCCCAGGATCGTGAGATGCTTCATCTCCTTGACGATGGTGCGGATATGACGCACCGCCTCGACGATATTGCCGGAGCCGGCTTCACCCTTGGTGCGGATCATGGCGGCGCCTTCGGCAATGCGGCGCAGAGCTTCGCCCAGGTTGCGGGCCCCGCACACGAACGGGACCTTGAACGTCTTCTTGTCGATGTGATGCTCTTCGTCGGCGGGCGTGAGCACTTCGCTCTCATCGACATAATCGACACCCAGCGCTTCGAGCACGCGGGCTTCGGTGAAGTGGCCGATGCGGGCTTTCGCCATCACCGGAATGGACACGGTTGCCATGATCTCCCGAATGATGCGAATGGAAGCCATCCGCGAGACGCCGCCCTCTTTGCGGATATCGGAGGGAACGCGTTCCAGGGCCATCACCGCAGTGGCGCCGGCTTTTTCGGCGATCTTGGCCTGTTCCACGTTGGTCACGTCCATGATGACCCCGCCCTTGAGCATCTCGGCCAGGCCTACTTTTAAGCGAAATTCGTCGGAAAGATACATAATCCTTTCTCCGGGTATAGCACCATCATCGCGCATTCCCGCGCTTAATAGCCAACGGTGAAGCGCTGCCGGCTGTGCTGCGGGCGTTCGATCTCGTCGGCCATCGCAATGGCGTAGTCTTCCATGGAGATGCTGCTTTTCCCATCCGCCGCGGTCAGTAGCTGGTCTTTGCCTACGCGGAATGTCCCGGTCCGCTCGCCGGGACTGAAGAAAACGGAGGGCGAGAGGTAGGTCCAGTCCAGCTCGCGCTCGGATTTCAGGGCGTTCAGAAAGTCGCGGCCGGCGGATGCCTCGGGTTTAGCGACCGCCGGAAAGTTGGGTGTGTCTATCAGCGCAGATCCCGGGGCCACTTCGAGGCTGCCTGCTCCGCCCACCACCAGCAACCGCTTGACGCCCGCGCTCTTCGTCGCGCCGACGACCGAGCGCTCGTCCGTATCCTGAAAGCGCACGCTGTGCACCACGGCATCGTGACCGGCGAGCAGCCTGGCGAGTCCGGCCTGGTCCTTGACGTCGCCCTTCTGGAGCGTGAGTCCCGTGCCGCCCTGCCCCTTCTCGGGATGGCGCGCGATTCCGGTGACCTGATGGCCGCGATTCACCAGCTCGGATGCGATCCGCGAGCCGGCATTCCCTGTGGCGCCGATAATGGCTACCTTCATAGAATTAGTCTCCCTGATTTATGCGTAGATACCGCGCAGTTTGATGGCGAAGGCCACCCGGTCGAGCGCCAGCATGTATGCAGCGGCCCGGTTGTTGACGCCGTGTTTCTCCGCATACGCCACGACGTCATTGAAACTGTTCACCATGATTTCTTCCAGGCGGTCATTGACCATCTGCTCATTCCAGAAATAGCCCTGGCGATCCTGCACCCACTCGAAATACGAGACCGTGACGCCGCCGGCATTCGCAAGAATATCGGGAATCACAAAAATGCCTTTCTCCGTCAAAATGGGATCGGCGAAGTGCGTGGTGGGCCCGTTGGCGCCTTCGCACAGGATTTTGGTGCGCAGCTTCGAAGCGTTCTGCGACGTAATCACGTTTTCGCGCGCAGCCGGCAAGAGCACATCGGTTTCAAGAAACATGGCCTGTTCGCGATCCATGTTTTGGCCGCCCGGAAAATCGGTAACGGAGCCGGTTTCCTTGCGATGCTTCATCAGCGCGGGAATATCCAGGCCTTGCGGATGGTAGATTGCGCCATCGAATTCGATGATACAGATGATCTTGAATCCGGCGCGGGCCATCAGCTTAGCCGCCATGCCGCCGACATTGCCGAATCCCTGAATCACCACGCGCGTGGCGGAGCGATCCAGGCCCAAGCGCCTCAAGGCCTGGTCGATCACGATCATGCAACCCCGGCCGGTGGCTTCCGTGCGCCCGCGAGATCCGCCCAGATCGATCGGCTTGCCGGTGACGACTCCCGTTGCGGTGTGGCCGGCGTGCATGGAATATGTGTCCATGATCCACGCCATGGTCTGATCGTTGGTGTTGACGTCGGGAGCGGGCACATCGATTTCCGGACCGATGAATTCGAACAACTGCGCGGTATAGCGGCGCGTGATGCGCTCCAGCTCGATGCGGGACAGGATGGTGGGATCGCAGATGACTCCGCCTTTGGAGCCGCCGAAGGGGATATTGGTCACCGCGCATTTCCAGGTCATCCAGGCAGCCAGGGCGCGGACTTCATCCAGCGTGACGTCGGGCGCATAGCGAATGCCGCCCTTCGCGGGACCGCGCGCGATGGAGTGCTGCACGCGATATCCGGTGAAAACTTCCAGGCGGCCATCGTCCATCATGACGGGAATATGAACAATGATTTCGCGCGACGGGGTGCGCAACACTTTTCGCATGCCGTCATCCAGCCCCAGGAGCCCGGCGGCCTGATCGAAGCGGGCCTCAGCGGAGAGGCGCGGGTTGAACTCGTCCGCCATGCCTGCTTCGGCTTTGAGCGTGGGCGTAGGCGACGTGGGCGCAAGAGACGAAGGCAACGCGGCTTCCGTGGGCATACTGCCCCTATTATCGAACACCCGATATCATGAAGGCGTGGGACGGATGCTGATCATCCTCGGGCTGATGCTGGTGGCGGCGGGAATCCTGGTCACCTTCGGTGATAAGCTGCCGATGAAACTAGGCCGTCTGCCGGGCGACATCGTCCTGCGCGGAAAGAACGGCGTCTTTTACTTTCCGATCGTCACCTGCATCCTGGTGAGCGCGGTGCTCAGTCTGTTGATGTGGCTGATCGGGCGGCGGTAGTTAGTGCAAAAGCCCCAGACGCGTTAGGGGCCAATACACGAACACGGCTTTTCCGTAAATGGCTTCGCGCGAGACGGTACCCCAGCTGCGGCTGTCGTTAGAGGAATTGCGGTGGTCGCCCAGCACGAAATAGTGCCCTGGTTCGACCGCGCGGGCCTGCATGGAAACGCGATCGCGATTGTCGTCGGGAACGTAGGGTTCCTCCAGGCGCTGGCCGTTCAAGATCACAGCGCCATGGTCGATTTCCACGACGTCGCCGGGGACTCCAATCACGCGCTTGATGTAGGACCGGGCGGGATCTTCCGGCGCCCAGAACACGACCGTATCGCCGCGCACGATATCGGCGAATCCGAAGCGATAGGTGAATTTATTAATGAA
>DATIRX010000166.1:0-3648 GCA_035469225.1 Bryobacteraceae bacterium | reverse complement strand
CGACGGCCGTGGCCCGGGCTAACGCGGAGAGCGGCTCGCGGAGACGGCCCAGAGGGAAGACGCCGCCTCCCAGAGGGTCCAGCGCATCCAGCAGCACGATATCGCGATCCCGCTTCAAGCCGAAGTGCTGGAATCCGTCGTCCAGAAGGAATACACCGGGATGCATCTGCTGCTCCATCTTGCGGCCCATCTCGTAGCGGTTGGCGCCGATGCCGACGTGGGCTACGCCGCGCTGGATAAAGATCTGCGCCTCATCGCCGGTCTGCTCGACGGATGCTGTTTCGCCTCGGGGAACAATTACGTCCAGGCGCGATTTGCGCCCGTATCCGCGTGTCAGGATGGCGGGATTCCGTCCCGCTTCGTCCAGTCTCCGGGCCAGGTGGAGCACGAACGGCGACTTCCCTGCTCCCCCCATGGTGAGACCGCCGACGCTGATCACGGGAGTCTGGAGCGATTTGGGGCGAGTTCGCGAAAGGTTCGCGGCGTGGCCCGCTGTCCACAGCATCGCCAGAGGACCCAGGACGACCCGGGCATCCAGAGGACGACCCGGGTTCGGGACACCTTCGGCGGCCGCCGCGACAAGCTGTTCGGCAATTCGATCCGCCGTACCCCGCTTGGCCGACGCCAGCGCCGCGGCCCGCTTTCCGATTTCCGCGGCCCGCGCCGGATTTTCGAGAAGTGCTTCCACGGCGCCAGTGAGCGCTCCGGGACCATCAATCCTTACCACCGCGCCGGCTGCTGAAAACTCCCCGATGATCGCCGCGAAGTTTTCCATGTGGGGCCCCACGATTATGGGCTTGCCGAAGAACGCCGGTTCCAGAATATTGTGGCCGCCGCGCTGCGCCAGCGTTCCTCCCATGAAGACCACCGTGGCCCGCTCAAACAGGCCCGCCAGTTCGCCGATCGAATCCAGCAGGAGAACGCCCGGGAGAGGCAAATCGTCCCGGCGTTCCGAGCGGCGCGCGAAATTCACAGCGGCTTGCCGCAACTTCTCAGCCACCACCGGAAAGCGTTCGGGACGCCGCGGCGCCAGCACCAGCAGCAAGCGCGGGTAATGCACCGCGATTCGCTTGAAGGTCTCGATCACCACATCGTCTTCGTCGGGATCGCCCGCCTCCACCGGTGCGGTGGTGCTGGCCGCGATCCATACTGGGCCGTCCCAAAGTGTATCGCCGCCTAGATCTGCGGCAACGACAGCGGCGGGCGGCGTGAAATCGTACTTCAGATTTCCGGCCACATGCACGCGTCCGGGAGGCGCTCCCGCCAGCAGATACCGGTCGCGATCCTGCTGGCTCTGGACCAGAATCGCGTCCGGCCACCGCAGAACGTGCCGGAAGAACCAGGCGTAGCTCCGGTACCTGGGCAGCGCCCGGTCCGAAATGCGCCCGTTCACCACCATCAGGCTGGCCCCGGCACGCTTGGCCTCGCGATACAGGTTTGGCCAGATCTCGGTCTCTAGCACAACCACCAGAGCAGGCCGGAGCCGCCGAAGAACACGCCGAACAATAGACCGATAGTCCAGTGGAGCGAAGAAGACGCCGTTCGCGAGCCCCGCTAGCTTCTGCTCGGCCACGTCGCGCCCGGCCAGCGTGGCGACCGAGACGAAGATTTCGGCATGCGGCTGCGCGGCCCGGATCCGCCGGATCAATTCCACCGCCGAAAGCACCTCGCCCACCGAAACCGCATGAAACCAGATGGAGCCGGGACCCGTCGGCTTAAAGGACGGCGGCAGGAAGCCGAACCGCTCGTCCAGCTTGGTGAAATAGCGCGGGTCGCGCAAACCTCGATAGAGTAGGTACAGCACCAGCGCGGGGCTGAGCGCGATCTGGAGGAGCTGGTAGAGGAAATAAATGAGACGCGTCGCGTTAATCGTTCTATTGAGTATACCGGCGGCGATGGCGGCGGACAAGGACAAAGGTCATTTTGTCCCGGGACCCGCGTCGTCGTATCCCGGCCACCAAACACAGGAAGGGATCACCATCGCCGCGGTTCCCTATGTCACCGAGGAACAGGCAAAATCCGCGTTCGGCAAGGTCAACCCGTATGAGCGCGGCATCCTGCCGGTTCTGGTGATCGTCGAAAACGGGTCAGGCCAGGCTTTGCGGCTCGATCTGACCGTTCAATTCGTGGATCGCCAGAATCACCACCTGGACGCCATCCCGCCCGAAGACGTGCTCACGTATCAAGCCATCAAGAAGCCTCCCCGGATAGGGCCGACCACGCCGCTGCCGATTCCCGTGCCCAAGTCGAAGAAAAAAGGCCCGCTGAACACGCCCGAGATCGTCAACCGGGCGCTCTCGGTGAAGCTGATTCCGCCGGGCGAGAAGGCTTACGGATTCTTTTATTTCCAGGCGACCTACGATCCCGGAGCGAAGCTCTACTTGAACGGCCTGAGCAACGCCACCAACGGCAAAGAGTATTTCTATTTCGACGTGCCGCTGGAGACGAAATAGCAAGGGTCAGGCATGCCTGACCCCTACGAGCACCCCGATGGAGACGGTCGGGGTCGGGCATGCCCGACCCGCGTTAAGAATTAACGATCGCGGCAAATGACACCGGATCCAGGCTGGCGCCCCCCACCAAGGCTCCGTCCAGATCCGGCTGCGCCATCAGGCCTTTGATGTTGTCCGGTTTCACGCTGCCGCCGTACAGGATGCGGCCAGCCTGACTGACGGCCTCGCCGAATCGGGAACGGATCTGGTCGCGAAGAAACCGGTGGGCATGCTGGGCGATTTCCGGAGTTGCCGTGCGGCCGGTGCCGATGGCCCAGACCGGCTCGTAGGCGATCACGATTCTGGAGAATTGCTCGGCCGTAATTCCGTCCAGTCCGCCGGCGCACTGCACGGCCAGGACGTTTTCCGTCATCCCTCCTTCGCGCTCGTCCAGGCGCTCACCCACGCACACGATGGGCGTCAGGCCGGCAGCCAGGGCCGCGACGGTTTTTTTGCACACCGACTCATCGGTTTCGCCGAAATACTGGCGGCGTTCGCTATGGCCGACGATCACCCAGCCGCATCCGGCAGCGGCCAGCATGGGCGCCGAGACTTCGCCGGTATAGGCCCCTTCCTTCAGCCAGAAAACGTCCTGCGCGCCGATGGCGACGTTGGTGCCGCGCGCGGCCTCGACGGCCAGGGGGACAGCGATAAACGGCGGGCAGACGACGATTTCAGCATCACTCGAAGCAGCGACCAGAGGAGCAAAGTCGTGCAAGAAACCTGCCGCTTCGGCAGGGGTCTTGTACATTTTCCAGTTCCCGGCGAATACCGGTTTGCGCATATTTCAGGATACCGAAACCAGCTTGCGACGATCGAAGTCCGGAGTCGGATAATGGCCCGTCTCGGGAAAACCGTTGGTGACGAGATCAGAAACCCGCTCCGTGGGCACTGCACATTGTTTCCCAATCTGCTCGGCCAGTCCCGGGGCAACCACGGTTCCCGCCAGGCGTGCGATGCGTCCCAATCCGGCGATCCAGCCCTCGGCGTCGCCGCCGGCGGCCTTGAAGGCAGTCTGCGCGCGCGAATGAATGCGTCGCCAGGTCTGCCCAAACGCGGCCACAGCGGAGAGGACCATCCCGGCTTGGGCCATGAGCGTGTTACTTGCCGATGGCGCGTTCTGAGCGTTGTAGATCCGCCAGACCAGGATCGCCAT
>DATIRX010000165.1:0-14985 GCA_035469225.1 Bryobacteraceae bacterium | reverse complement strand
CACAAGGACTACATGTTCGATCACATCGCCTGGGGCGTGGACGTGATGAAGCGCGTCAATTCGCCGCGCGTCAAGATCCTGTTCGACATCTATCACGCCCAGATCATGGATGGCGACGTGGTCCGCAACATCCGCGACCATTTCCAGTACATCGCGCACTTCCACACAGGCGGGAATCCGGGACGGCATGATATCGACGAATCGCAGGAACTGAACTACCGCTTCATCCTGCAAGCCATCGCCGACCTGGGGTTTGCCGGGTTCGTTTCACACGAGTACAGCCCTACGGCAGGGCACGATCCAATCGCTACGCTCAACAAGGCCATGGAGATATGCGACGTCTAGACGTCAAAAGGTGAGAAAAGGGGACAGACAGCTCTGCCCACTCCCACGTTCTCGCTCGAACTGCAGATTCTTCGCAAGGGGACAAACTAGTCTGTCCCCTTTTTTAGCAGCCTTATGGGGCGGCAACGACAGGGGCGGCACCTCCGAGGCGATGCTGCAGGCGATCGACTATCAGACGGGAAAAATTCGCTGGAGCCACAAGTGGCCGGGCGGCGGCGGAGGCGTGCGGTCGGGGCTGCTGAGTACTGCTGGAAAGCTCCTGTTCGCCGGCGACCCCTCGGCGAATTTCGTCGCGCTGGATCCGGCAACCGGCGATCCGCTATGGCACGCCGCGCTGCATACGTCGGTGACCAACGGCCCGATTACGTATGAAGTGAATGGCGTTCAGTATCTGGTGGTCGCCGCCGGCGACACACTGTACAGTTTCGCGATACGCGTCAAATAGCTGGAGGCGCGGACCAGCCCCGCCGGTTACGGCGGGGGCAGAACGACTAGCAGCTACGGCAGATCGCCGCGGTACATGTGCTTCCCGTCGCGATTGTTTTCCTGGCAGATGTACTCGTACATCTCGTCGTTGGGATTCCACGGAATCGCCCAGCCGCCGGACCACTTGGCCGTGTATGCGCCCGGATCATCGATGGTGGCGATGTAGCGCAGCGTGTCGTACTCGGGGCGCTCGTAGGTCTCGGTCATCTTGAGGAGCTCGGTGTGCGGGGGGCCTTCCCGGCTGATCCAGAATCGTTGATTGTAGTTGGTGGTTTCCACCACCAGCTTTTCACCTTCCCAATGGCCGATCGAATAACCATGGAAGCTCGGATCCACGTCGGTGGGACGCGGACGTCCGTCCATGTAGACCGTGCGATAGGTGTGCGGCCCGCCCACGCCCATCATGTAAATGCGCTGGAGCTCGGGAATATCGACGATCTCAAAACCGTAAGGCGTGTGATACAGCCGCGGCCCGCCGGAGGACTTGCAGCGCACGTGCGGATCGTCCGCGGTGTTGTTGGCCCGCCGCGACTCATACAGTGCTCGCGCCCAATCCTGGAAGGGCACGTCCTCGATCTTGAGATTGACCGGCGCGTTGACCAGATTGTTGTCGATGCCGCCGCGTCCGTTGTTGAACAGCGTGGAGCCGGCGCCGCCGTTCCATACGCCTTTTTCTCCCGGCAGCGGGCCGAACAGCACGTGGCCGTCGGGGCCGTGGGGAGTCGGGCGGGAGGGCGCGCGCTTGGCCTTGCCTTTGCCTTTGCCGAACTGGCCCTGCTGGCCCGGGTTCTGCCCAGGCGGAGGCGGAATAATCCCCTGCCCGACGCCGTTGTTTTGTCCACCGGCGTTCTGCCCGAAGGAGGGCCCGGCGAATGAAAAAATCAATGCCACGGTTGCGACTGCGGCCAAGCCGACGATTTCACGAATTCGCACTTCGACCCTCCCTTGGAACTCTTTCAACACTTCGACCACACCGCGCAAAAGATCTACGGGATGGTACCTTCGCTCGAAGCGGCGCCCAACTTCTGCCCGGTGGTGGCCAGCGTTACGGATCGCGCGTTGCCGTGCTTTCCGCCGTCCTTCGCCAAAGTTCCGCTGACGATGACCTCATCGCCTTCCTTCATGGTGTTCTTCTTCCATCCACCGCGCTCCAGCAGCCTTGGAGGACCCATCTCAAACGCCCAATTGGAGGTTTTGCCGCTCTCATCCTTCACGTCGATATAGAAGTACACGTGCGGATTCATCCAATCGACCTTGGTGATGACGCCCTTCATCTCGAAAGGCTTCTTGGCATCGTATTCGGCCGCGAAGGAGTGGTGCGCCAGCAGCGGAGCAGCTGCCAGCAGGGCGCCTGTAACTCCCAAAATTGCCAGTGTGCGCAGTCTCATGATCATGGTCTCCTTAGGGTGTAGGGGAAGAATGTTTGCCGGACAGGGACTCGGTCTCGTGATTGCTTTCATCACAAAAATACTCTTCGACGTCGGAGGGAACCCAGGACAGATTCCAGCCTCCGGTCCAGGGCCGTGTGTAAGCCCCTGGGTCATTTACCGTTACTTCATATTTTAGCGTGTCGAAATCGGGGCGGGTGATCCGCTCGATCAACCGCAGGTTCTCGGTGTGGGGCAGCCCTCCGTTGGTGAACCAGAACCGCTCGGTGAACGCAGTGGTCTCGGCCACCAGCGTATCGCCCTCCCACTTCGCGGTGGAATACCCGTAGTATGTGGGAGTTACCTCTTCCGGCTCGGGATTCTTGCGCCCGTCCAGCCAGATGAGACGCCAGTTGCGATTCCCGCCGGCCGACATCACAAAAATTCGCTGCCGGTCGGGCTGCTCGACGATCTGAACACCGTAGCGATCCTGGAACTGGCGCGGCCCGCCGGGGGGCAGGCAATAGGCCATGGGATCGTCCTTCAGATTGTTGCGCTGGCGCAACTCGTAGAGGGCTTTGGCCCAGGGCTGGAAGGGAGCCACCTTGGCGGAATCGGCGATGTTGACCAGCAGGCCTTCCGGATTCATGCGGATGTTGCCGGCGCTGGCCTCGTACAGGCCGCCGGGATTGGGGTCGGCCCAAAACCCTTTTTCACCCGGCGTGACACCCAGGCGAACATGCCCATTGGGCCAGCGGGGAGCCGCCTTGGACGCTCCCGTGCGGGCCGGCGCGAGCTTGATAAACGGCGGGGCCGCGGCGATCTTCTTCCCGCTGGCGAGAGTCAGCGATTTCCCGCTGGCCTGCTTGCTGCCGTCGCGAGCCAGGATTCCTTCCGCGGTGACCGCATCGCCCACCTGGACCACATCGCGATTCCAGCCGTTGCCGCTGCGCTTCAGGTCCAGCTTGCTGTTGAATTCGAAAGCCCAGGTGGTGAGCTTGCCGTTGGCGTCGCGGACGTCCAGGTACAGGTAGACGTGCGGATTGGTCCAGTCGAACTTGGTGACGGTTCCCCGCAAAGTGATGGGCTTCTTGTCGTCGTACTCGGCGGCGATCGAGTGGTGCGCCCACAGCGGTGCGATCGCGGCACCGGCACTCAACACGAGATATCCGAACACGCTGCTTCTCATCACTTCTCCTCTGCTGGTCCGAAATTCTTGGCGAGATAGTTCAGGATCAGAGCGTACTCCTCATCCGTCACTGGAGCGCCTTCGAAGATCATGCCTTTCGTGACGCTCTCCCACTGGTCGCGGGTATATGCCTGGCCCTTGAGCTTGGCCAAACCGTGGCAAAAACTGCAAATCTCTTCCACCAGCTGCTTGCCGGGATCCTGGGGACCGAAGTGGCGCGCCAGATAGCCGATCACGTCGGCAGTTTCCTCTTTGCTCAGCGGCACGCCCATTTTCGGGACGACTTCCATCCACTTTGCACGATCCCATTTCTTGCCGGTGATGATCTCCAGCGAATGGCAGGTGGCGCAGGCCGATTCGACAGTCTTCTTGCCGGGGCCTTCGGGCAGCGGATTTGCGGCAAACATGGTCGCCGCCAACAGGAACAGGGGTGCGCACATTCTGTCCAAAGAAGAAGTTAGTCCCTGGTCAGCTTGAAGTCGCCCTTCTGGGCGCCGGAGGTCCAGGTGCCGGTGATGCTGCGGTTGTAAGAACCGACGTTTTCCAGCTTGCCGTCGAAGACCATGGGCATCGGCTTGCCCGCGGCGTCCTTCATGTCAGCCTCGAAATGCACGGCCCACTTGCTGGCGTCTAAGGTGGCTACTTTCAAAGGGATGGAGTTCGCGCCGGGATTGATCTTGCCTTCCACTTTCTTGCTGTCCCAGTGCATCAGGAAGACGAACTGGGTCCGCTGGGCAGCGGACGTCCCATAGTCTCCATGCCAGGTGCCCGTGAGGGGGTGGCCTTCCTGGGCGACCAGGGCGAAAGCAAAACTGGCGGCAAGAACGGCCAGGAGGGCGACTACACGGCGCATCTTCTTCTCCTTACACACTTTACGGGGTTCTACGCGGGCACCTTACAGATCAACATTTTCGGTCTGAATTGTCAAGCCGACTCAATATAGACGCAGTTTTGACGCCTCAGGTAACCGGCCTTACTCTTGTCGCAGTGCGATGGTCGGATCCACGCGCAGGGCCCGGCGGGTGGGAATCGCGCAGGCAATCAGGGCAATCAGGATCAGCAGCAGGGACACGCCGGCGTAGGTGGCCGGATCGGTGGGGGTGATGCCGTACAGCGCAGACTTCATCAAACCAGTGAGAGCGATCGCGCCCGCCAGACCGATGGCTACGCCGGCGCCGATGACGCGTCCGGCCTGGCCGAAGATCATCTTCAGAACGTCAGCGGAACGGGCTCCGAGCGCCATCCGGATTCCGATTTCCCGGGTTCGTTCGGCGATGGTATAACTTATCACGCCGTAAATCCCGGTGGCCGCGAGAATCCCGGCGACGATTCCGAAGATTCCCAACAAGAGCATGTAGATCCGCATGCTACGCACCTGGTCGTCCAGGTTCTGCTCCAGCGTGCGGAGGTCGGCCGCGGGCGTGCTGGGATCGACTTCCGCCACGGCCCGCTTGACCGCGGTTGCCATGCCCATCGGCTCGCCGGCCGTGCGGATCACAAAAAACATACCGGTGCGGAAGTACACCCACGGCCCCGTGAACTGCGAGGTCTGCTGCAGGTGCGGCACGTAAACGGCAGGGGCTTGTTCGCGCTCCAGGCGAGCCGTGGCCGTATCGCCTACCACCGCGATAATCTCGCGAGGGCGCTCGTTGGGAGCAATATCGAGTGTGACTCGCTGTCCGATCGGATTCTCAGCGGGAAAGAACTGCCGCGCCATGTTCTGATTGATGATCATCACCAGGGGTGCATTTGGGGTATCGCGATCGCTGAAATCGCGGCCTCTCAGCAGGGGGATTCTCATGGCGCCGAAGAAACCTGAAGTGATCGCGAAATAGTTTGCGGTTTGATCCGTCGTCTTAGATCCGCTTTGGGGTAGCGGCGCGGGGCGCCCTTCAATCAGGAACGCGGTCGATAACGGGAAGGTTCTGTTCAATGGAGGCACGTTGACGGCAGCGGCGGAAATAACGCCCGGCACGTTCCGCAAACGCTCCACGACGCGATCGAACGCCAGCCCGGGCCGGGGGCTGACGTCCCAGAGTCCCACTCCGCGATATTTTCCAGCGGGTTTCGCGCCTTCGCTGATCGGCCAGCGGAAGTCGAATGTCAGCAGATTCCTGGGATCCGCACCAAGGTCGTGTTTTTGGACGCGGATGAAGCTGTTGATCATCAGGCCCGCGCTGATGAGCAACATCAGCGCCAGGGCGATCTGTCCCGCGACCAGTGCGCGGCGCACACGTTGACGTGCAGCGCCGTCCGTGCCGCCCCGGCTGGATTCCTTTAGGGAACTGAGCAGATTGAGCTTCGAGGTTTGCATGGCCGGAACCACGGCAAACACCACACTCGTGAGCATCACCACCAGGGCCGTGAATCCCAGTACTCGCGGATTTAACGAGATCTCGTGGAGACGCGGGAAATTGACAGGCGCGACCGCCAGAAACAGCTGGAGCCCTCCCCAGGCGAGCAGGAGTCCCACCACGCCGCCGAGTACGGACAGCGGAAAGCTTTCCGCCAATAACTGCCGGACGATGCGCTCGCGACCCGCACCCAGGGCGGCACGAACGGCCACCTCGGTTCGCCGGGACGCCGCGCGCGCCAGCAACAGCCCGGCGACGTTCGCGCATCCGATCAGGAGCACGAACGCCACGGCTCCTTGGAGGATCAGTAGCGGCGCACGATAATCGCGATACGCGGCCCGTTGCAAAGGCTCGACTCGCGCGCCCAGGCCCTTATGCCGCTCCTGGTCGCTGGCTGCGAGCTGTGCGGAGATCGTGTCGACCTCAGCCTGCGCTTGCTTGATCGACACTCCGGGCTTGAGACGTCCGACGATGGTGTTGCCTCCTACTCTGCTCAGAACCTGGGTACCGGTCAGGCAGAGAGGCAGGAAAAACTCCACCTGGTCTCCGAAGAAAACGAATTCCGAGGGCATGACGCCGACCACCGTGGTCTTGGCCCGATTCAGCGTGAACGTCTTTCCCACCACCTCCGGATCGCCCGCGAAGCGGCGCTGCCACATCCCGTGGCTGATGACCGCCACGGACGCCACGTTGTCGACCTGATCTTCGTCGTCCGTGAACGTCCGGCCCATCAGCGGTTTTACTCCGAGCGACCGGAACAGCGATGGCGACAAGGTCTGTCCCAGAATTCGTTCCGCGGGAACGCCGTCCTGGTCGGCTCCAAGCGTTCCCTGGCCGCAGGCGGCTCCGTTGTATGCTCCGACGGATTCGAATGAAGTGGCCCGGTCGTGCAACGCCACGTAGGTCGAGATACTGGCGGTAGTCGGCTGATCGGGATTCTCCGCCGGTACGGTCCAAATGACCGCCAGCTGGTCGGGATCGGGGAAGGCCAGCGGTTTCAATAGCGTCGAATCGAGAACACTGAAAATCAACGTGTTGGCGCCGATTCCCAGGGCAAGAGAGATCGTCGCCGCTGCGGTAAAGCCGGGATTCCGGCGAAGGTTGCGTATGCCGTGGAGAACATCGCGAGCGAATGTCTCGATGCTGAATAAAGGATCGCCTTCGCGGGCACTCTCCTTGAGGCCGGTCCGATTTCCAAGTCGGCGCAGGGCCGCATAGCGAGCTTCCTGGGGTGAAAGTCCGCGATCGAGATTGGCCTGGATTTCGATCTCCAGATGAGACTGGATCTCGTCGTCAAGCTCCTGATGCGTGCGCCACTGCAGCCATCGTGGGAGTCGCATCAAGCCTCCTGTCCATCGGGTTTCAGCACGCGAGAGACTGCGCGGACCATTTTCTCCCACTTGCCGGTTTCCGCCGTGAGCCGTGCGCGGCCGGTCCGCGTGAGCTTGTAAAAGCGGGCTCTCCGGTTGTTATCGGAGGTGCCCCAGTCCGAGGCGATCAGTCCGGCCCGCTCCAGCCGCTGGAGCGCGGGATAGAGCGATCCGTGGTCGACGAGAAGCACATCTTCGGAGGTCCGCTGGATCGCGGTAGCGATGCCGTGGCCATGTTGCTCGCCGAATACGAGGGTCTGGAGGACCAGAAGGTCGAGGGTGCCTTGCAGAAGCTGGATGCGATCTTGATCGGCCATTCCAGGAGACAGTCTACCAGAGGTCTAGGAGATTGTCTACTAAGCGCCCCCTCGCTGGCGGAACAGTTTTGGGAATTCCGGGACTCCATGAAATATTCGAGACGAGGGCTGAGAGAGTGCTCTTCATTGAAGGGGATCCAGACCTTCCACTCAGCAGCATTGCCGACGTGATCGACATTTCACGAAAGGAAGTCGATCTTGTGGCGATGGTAACGCCCGCCGTTGAGGCCGGCTATTGCCTGTCGATGCACGCTCCGCGGGCCTTTTTTTAACTAGCGGAACGACGATTTCGCCTGGCGATCTTCCTCCGCCTTGATGCCGGGGCCGTAGAGCTTCTCGAAGAAGCCTTCACGGACCAGGCGATCCACGGTGGCGTTGTCGATGACCGTGCGGAAGTCAAACTTCTTCAGCTGCGCAGCCGACTGCGCGTCCACGGGATGCTCGATCATGTAGCGCACGGCGGCGGCGTTGAGATACGGCACGCGCTCGAAGGTATTGGTGCGGGCGTAGTGGTCGTATACGCGCTCGATGTCGGCGGGATCGTCATTCTTGTTGTACGCCAGGTAGGCTTTGACCGCGAATGCCTTGTCCTCGTAGAAACGCTTAATGGCTTCGGCGTGGACCTTGATCAACAACTCCGGCAATTTCGGATCGGCCGCGGCGAGACTCTTCTTGTACAGGTAGACGGTGGGGGCGTAGATGTCGTCATAGTCGCTGGTGTTGGCCAGGCTTTTGAACCCCTGCTGCTCCAGCTTGAAATAGATGGGCGCGGTGAGCATGGTGGCATCCACGCGGCCGGTGAGAAGAGCCGCGGCCCGGCCGTTGACGTCGGTCCCCGTCGGCACCCAATTGACATCCCGCGGCCCCAGCCCGAATTTGGACAGCAATCCCACGGCGTAGTTGTAGGGCGCATCGCCCAGCTGGCTGACGCCGATGGTCTTGCCCTTGAGATCGCGGACGCTGGCAAAGCGATTCGGAGCTATGAGCGCGAACAGGCTCTTGCGGTAAGGGCTGCCGATCATTACCAGCGATCCGTCTTTTGAAGCCGCCTGCATGGCCTGTTCCAGAGGATAGTTGGTCATCTGCGCCTCGCCGCTCACGATCATCGCGACGGCGGCGGGATGCACCGCGAAGGCCAGCTTGGCGCGCAACCCGTATTTTTCGAAATAGCCGCCTTCCTGGGCGATATACAGAGGCCAGGTGGTGCCGGTGCGGGTGGCGAAGTTAATGGTGATCTCGCGCGGAGGCGTCTGGCCGTGTACGGCGACCACGCCGAGCAGGAAGAGAAGCTTACTTCTCAGGCTGATCATATCCGCCCAGGCGACGAATCCAGATGTTGCGATAGCGCACGGGCTGCTGGTGATCCTGCAACACCAGAGAACCCTCCTCCGGTTGGGGCGCGTATTTCGCAAGCTGGCGGTGCAGGGTAGGTCCCATCAGTTCCTTGTGGTTGTGCAGCAGCACTCCATTGAGAAACACCGTCGCGTACGCGGGTTTCACCAATGTGCCGCCTTTAAACAGGGGTGCCTCGAACACGATGTCATAGCTTTGCCATTCGCCGGGCTTGCGCGTGGCGTTCGCGAGCGGAGGCCACTGTCCGTAGAGCGCCCCGGCCTGACCGTCGGCGTAGGTCGGATTCTGGTAGGAATCGAGCACCTGAACCTCGTAGAGACCCTGCAGAAAAATTCCGCTGTTCCCGCGATTCTGGCTGCTGTTGCGAACTTCGGCGGGCGCGGCCCATTCGAGGTGCAACTGCACATCACCGAACTTCTGCCGGGTGGCCAGGTCGCCGGCTCCCGGCGTTACTTCAAAATACCCGTTGGCGATTTTCCAGCTGCCGCGCCCCCGGCTTTCCCACTGAGATAAGTCCTTGCCGCCGAAGAGCACAATCGCGTCGGAGGGTGCCCCGCCGGGTTGCGCGTCGGGAGTCACCACCGGCGGATGCGGACGTTTTGGATCGTGGACGCGGAACGGCAGTCCCGGCAGCATGGGCGTGTCATCGTACCCCAGATCGTGGTTGACGGCCGGTTGCCCGAACATCCCGACGGCCGTCAGCAGTAGCCATGCAAATCGCGGCATCGGCCGTCCTCCTCTACATCCGGCAGATCAGAAGTTCGCGCTCGTAGACCATCTCCGACGGCAGATGATCGTGCAGCGCGATGAACAGTTCCTCGTGCGCGATTACTTCCTGGCGCCACGCGGCGGCATCGAAAGCTTGGAGCGCATCGAACTGCTCCTTGCTAAACGACTTGAGACCATTCCACTCGATGTCCTCGTAGCGCGGCATCCAGCCGATGGGTGTTTCGCGGCCCAGCGCCCGGCCATGCGCGCGATCCACGATCCACTTCAGCACGCGCATATTGTCGCTGAAGCCCGGCCACATGAACTTTCCGCCGGCGTCCTTGCGGAACCAGTTCACATGGAAGATGCGGGGTGTTTCGGCCAAGCCGCGCTGCATCTTGATCCAATGGCGGAAATAATCGCCCATGTGATAGCCGCAGAAGGGCAGCATGGCCATGGGATCGCGGCGAACCTGCCCAACTTTCCCGGTGATGGCCGCGGTAGTTTCCGAACCCATGGTGGCTCCGGTGTACACGCCCGCGCTCCAGCTGAAGGCCTGATAGACCAGGGGCATGGTGGTGGCCCGGCGTCCGCCAAAAATGAACGCGCTGATGGGCACGCCCTCAGGAGCCTCCCAGGCCGGATCGATGGTGGGGCATTGCGAGGCAGGCGCGGTGAAGCGCGAATTGGGGTGCGCCGCTTTGGCCCCGGTTTCCTTGGCGATCTGGGGCGTCCAGCGGTTGCCCTTCCAGTCCATGCATTCGGCCGGCGGATCGTCGGTCATGCCTTCCCACCACACGCCGCCTTCCGGAGTGAGCGCGACGTTGGTAAAGATGGTGTTCTTCGCCAGGGTCGACATGGCATTCGGATTGGTCTTCACCGATGTTCCCGGCGCGACGCCGAAGAACCCGGCTTCCGGATTGATGGCGCGCAGGCGGCCGTTGGCATCGGGCTTGATCCAGGCGATGTCGTCGCCCACGGTCCAGACCTTCCAGCCCTCGAATCCTTCGGGCGGGATCAACATGGAAAAGTTCGTCTTGCCGCAGGCGCTGGGGAACGCCGCCGCCACGTAGGTTTTTTCACCCTGGGGATCCTCGACGCCCAGAATCAGCATGTGCTCGGCCATCCAGCCCTCGTCGCGGGCGATATTGGAGGCGATCCGCAGCGCGAAACACTTTTTGCCCAGGAGAGCATTTCCGCCGTATCCTGACCCGTACGACCAGATCTCGCGGGTTTCCGGGAAGTGGACGATGTACTTCTCCTCGTTGCACGGCCAGGGCACATCGCGATCGCCGGGATCCAGCGGCATCCCCACGCTGTGCAGGCACGGGACCACGCGCGTTTCGCCTTTGGCGATCTCGGCGTAAATCGGCATGCCGATGCGCGCCATGATACGCATGTTGACCACTACATAAGGAGAGTCGGTCAGCTGGACGCCGATCTGCGACATGGGGGATCCAATGGGACCCATACTGAAGGGCAGCACGTACATGGTGCGGCCGCGCATGGAGCCGCTGAAAAGTTCCTTCAGCTTCTTGCGCATCTCCAGCGGGTTGACCCAGTTATTGGTGGGTCCGGCGTTGTCTTTCGACAGCGAGCAGATGAAGGTTCGATCCTCGACGCGGGCGACGTCGCTGGCATCCGAGCGGGCATAGTAACAACCCGGCCAAAGTTCTTCGTTCAGCTTAATAAACGTCCCGCCCTCAACCATTTGGGCGCAGAGTGCATCATATTCCTCCTGGGAGCCATCCACCCAGTGGATGTTCGCCGGCTGGGTGAGTTCCACCATCTTCTCCACCCATCGGAGGAGATGCTTGTTGTCGCTCAAGGGCCGGGAGACATTACGGGCAGGCTTGGTAGTTACCGTAGACATGCCCTCTATTATCGCGCGATTGCCGCCGGATACAATTGCGCCGCAAGTTGACTTTGGCGGCAATTGATGTAGAATCTCACTTGCGGTTCACCTGACAGGATCCAGCCGAATGCGCGTTTTGCGACAATTCGTCATCCGTGAAAGCGGTCAAGACTTGCTGGAGTATGTGCTCCTTCTGGCCCTGGCCGTGCTCGTAACCACAGCGATGCTGATGACCGCGGGTGAGTCCTTGAGCGCAGTGTGGGACGCGCCCATTCTAGTGAATGCCGGCTCCTCATCGGGGAGCGAAGGCCACCGGCACTAGGAAATTTTGATCTTGCGCGGGAACTGCGCGTTGTCCTCGAGGAAGGTCTTTTTCCTGGATAACTCCGCGGTAGTCGGCTGGACGGTTCCGTTCACGTCGGTGGCGCGCGACACCAGGGTATGGTCGCCGGGAAGAGCGCCTTCCCATTTATAGGTGAACAGTTTCCAGGAATACTGGGAGTTGGCGGAATCGAGCGTGGCCTTTTGCCACGGGCCGTTGTCGATCTGGACTTCCACCGATTTCAGCGGCGTTCCGTCGTTGAGCACGAAACCCACCACCTGATGCGCGCCGGCGCTCTTTCTCACGCGGGCGATCACCGATTTGAGCTGCATGTGGGTGACCTCGGTTTCCACCCACTGGGTTTGCGGATCGTCGTCCTTGCCGGTTCCGCCCACGCCGCGGATCGTGCGGTACCAGCGCGCCTGATAATTGCCCAGGTAGCGATCTTCCTGCAGGTGCACTTCCGAGAGCCATTTGACGTTCGCCACGCCATACCAGCCGGGCATGACCAGCCGGACCGGGAATCCTTGATTGAGCGTCAGCGGGTCGCCGTTCATCGCGTACGCCAGCAAGGGTTCAGGCTTCAGGGCGTGCTCCAGGGCTACGCTGCGGCCGAATTGCTGATCCAGCTTGTAGGTCTGCTGGCGGAATGCGACGTCCGCCGAGCCGCGGTCGGTGCCGAAGAAAACCACTTCGCGGGCCCGCGAGTTCATTCCCAGCTGTTTGAGCAGCGTGCTGAGACGAACGCCGGTGAACCGTCCGCAGGACGACAATCCCTGGATGGCGCGGCCGCTGTTGCCGGAGCATTCGAAGCCGTTGACCAGTTCGGTCGACTTCATGGCTTTCAGATCGGCCAGTGAGAATTCGGCGGGCTTGTTGACCATCCCGGTGAACTTCAACTTATAGGTAGCCGGATCGATTTCCGGTTTCATGAAGTGCTGGGTGGTGAAGAACTGATCCTTAGGCGTCAGCATGCCATCGATCTTGCGGATGTCGAGCTGCCGGGTGGCCGCACCCGGAGCGCCGCCAGGATTGTAATTGGCGGGAAGGTCGGTGAAGGGAACGTCGGCGTCGCCCTGCGCGAGTGCCGGGATGGCCCAATCGGCCAGCGCCAGCATACTGGCGGCGCTCAGTCCCCGTCGCAATGTCTCTCTGCGGCTGATTTGTTCGGGCATCGTCAAATTCCTCCAGTCCTTCGGAATCCAATGATAATACCAGCGCAGCGCGCGATCAACTCCCTGCCTGATACGCCTGATATGCTGACCTGGATGGATCGCGCCGAGCACGTGGGAAGTTTACTCCGCCCGCCGGAACTGCTGGCGGCGCGGGCGGCCTTTGCGGAGGGCAAGATCGACCAGCGCCAGCTTCGGGACGTCGAGGATCGTGCGATTCTCGAGGCACTCGCTCAGCAAAGCGCGGCTGGCGTGGATCGGCTCACGGATGGTGAATTCCGGCGAGGTTCCTGGCTGACCGACATGGCGGACGCGGTGGAGGGATTCGTTCGCGATCGGGTCGTCCTGGATTGGAAGGGTCCGGGCGGCGGTCCGGAAGTGAGCAGCGCCAACGCAGTGGGTGCGAGGCTGCGCAAGACGCGGCCGCTGACTGAACATGAGGTTCCCTTTCTGCTGCAGTCCTGCAATCGAAAGTTCAAAGTTACTTTGCCGGCTCCGTCGAACTTCGTGGTGTGCAGTTACCGTCCGGGCATCACGGAAAAAGTCTATGCGACGCGGGCGGATCTGTTGCGGGATCTTACCGCCATCGTCCGCGACGAAGTCCAGTGGCTGGTTGCCCGCGGCGTGACGTACATTCAATTCGACGCACCTTACTACACGCACTATCTGGATCCGGAGCAGCGCGCGCAGATGCGGGCGGAGGGCCGCGATCCGGATGCGGAGCTGGCGGAGGGGATCGCCGGGGATAACGCCGCGCTGCGCGATGTTCCGCGGGACCGCGTCACCGTGGCCGCGCACCTCTGCCGGGGAAACAGCCGCAGCCGCTGGTTCACCGAGGGCGGCTACGACGTGATCGCCCAGAGGCTGTTCGGGTCGCTGGACGTGGACCGGTTCCTGCTGGAGTTTGACGACCAGCGCTCCGGCGGTTTCGAGCCGCTGCAATGGATGCCGGCCGATAAGACCGTGGTGCTGGGGCTGGTGACGACAAAAGATGCCCGGCTCGAATCGAAGGACGACTTGCGGCGCAGGATTGATGAAGCTGCTCGCTATGTTCCTCTGGAGCGTCTGGCGCTGAGCCCGCAGTGCGGCTTCGCATCGGTAGCGGCGGGGAATCTGCTGACGCTCGAGCAGCAATGGCGCAAGTTGGAGCTGGTGGCGGATACGGCGCGAACAGTGTGGGGATCCGCGTAGCCCCGGTTTATAATCAATCGAGCCCGGGTGGCGAAATTGGCAGACGCAAGGGACTTAAAATCCCTTTTTCCGTAAGGAGAGTGTGGGTTCAAGTCCCACCCCGGGCACCACAAAACGTCTTGTTGGGTCATTAGTTTACGGCCCCATTTCTTCGTGTGACTTTTTTGTGACTGGAATTGTATCCGGCATCGTCTCAAAGTGCGCCAACATCAGGCGATCGATGTTACTCTGCCGGCCGGTGGACCACTGGCCGCGCTAGGCGCTCACGGTGGCCTTGCTGAAGCCGGACCGTGGTGCCTTGCGGAACCAGTTCAGGAACTCGTCCAGCGCGATGTTGTAAACCCCTTTGATAATCGGCGAGGAGACGCTATCGAGCACGAGTGTCTTGAGTTTCTCCCACCCGGCAATCTTCTGAACTCCCGAGAAGGCCCATATCGTCGCTTCTTGTGAACCTCTGCGGCCCCAGAGCGCCCAGCGCGGCACTTGGCTATGCTCAGCCTAGGTAGACGACAGATTTGCGATCGCAGATCAAGCTCGGCAGACTCTTTGGCATCGAGATCGGGCTGCACTATACTCATCGATCAATCCCAGCTCCGCCAACGCCCCCGAGCGGTTTCCGCACACCTACAGTTTTCCGACGAAGTTTCGCAGGTATACTGCGTTACGGAGGTGGCAGGATGCAGCTACGGATCCTTGCCTTACAAAGTTGGGCCTTGAAAACCATGCCTTTCGGGCTCCTGCTTGGTCCACTGATTTGTCCGCTCCATGCACAGTGGGTGAACTATCCCACGGCAGGGGTTCCGCGCACGGCCGATGGGACGCCGGATCTCGCCGCGGCTTGCCCGCGCACGGCCGACGGCAAGCCGGATTTTTCGGGCCTATGGATCATCGAAACCAAGCGCGAAGGCAACCCCAACTTTCCGGGCTGTGAGCCGGTTTCCGACGAGTTCGTTAAC
>DATIRX010000164.1:0-3505 GCA_035469225.1 Bryobacteraceae bacterium | reverse complement strand
TTGGAGCATGGTCGACTTCAGCAGGCCGAGTTGCGGCTGAACACCGCGGCGCTCGAGGACCTGTAAGGCGCGCTCGACGAGCGGCATGGCCTGTTCGAGCGGGAGCGGGGCCGGGCGCTGGCGCTTTTCCTTGGGCTGAAAATCCTTGTCGCGATCTTTCTTGAACTCTTTGAAGCCGCCGCCGGCCTGTACCGGATGCTTATCCGGCTGGGGACCCTTGTCGCCCGAAACCATCAGCAACGATTCATAACTGATGAACTCATGGCAGTTCTGCTGGAGGATGGTGGAGGTGAACGCTTTTCCGCCCACCACAAATACCGTCTTCCCGTACTCTTTCAGTTTGTTCACCAGCGGAATGAAATCGCTGTCGCCGCTGACAATAGCGAACGCGTTCACATGCGTGTGCGTGAACGCCATTTCCAGCGCATCCAGCGCCAGGTTGATATCCGCTCCGTTCTTATCGCCGCGGGGCGAAGGGATCCGCTGCACCATCTGGACCGCGTTTTCGGCCATCTGGCGCGTAGCTCCGTCCTGGCGTCCCCAGTTGGCGTAGGCGAACTTGGCCACCAGGTCGCCGCGCTCCTTCAGAGCGTCCAGCGCGAGCGATACGTCGAACTCGCGACGCAAGGTCGACTTGAGCCCGATCTCGATGTTGTCGTAATCGACGAACACCGCAATATTCAGTTTGTCCTGCATTCAGTTTCTTCTCCAATCTCGAGTCAAACTGTCTGTTTGACTGAGCTTCGGATGAATTCCACAATTTCCTCGAGGGAGGCTCCGGGTTGAAACACCGCGGCTACTCCCAGCCGTTTCAATTGCGCGGCATCTTCATCCGGTACGATGCCGCCTAGGATGACCAGAACGTCGGTCATCTGCTGTTGTTTAAGTAATTCCATCACGCGAGGCACGATGGCGTTGTGCGCCCCGGAAAGAATGGACAGGCCGATAACCTGCACATCTTCCTGAAGCGCCGTGTTGACGATCATTTCCGGCGTCTGCCGGAGGCCGGTGTAAATGACCTCCATGCCGGCATCCCGCAACGCGCGGGCGATGACCTTGGCGCCTCGGTCGTGGCCGTCTAGGCCGGGTTTGGCGACCAGCACCCGGATTCTATGATCCATATAAAGACTGCAGAGTGAGACTTCCGATACGCCCCTGTTGCCTTCCAGGCATCAGCGGTGCATCCTCATCCTGAGGATATCACGGCTAAATCCCTAATGGCTTGCAGCCCGCCGGTATTCCCCCGGCGCCACTCCCAGGACCCGCTTAAACGCCTTGTGGAACGCACCGTCCGAATCGTACCCCACCGCCTGGGCCACATCCGCCAGTTTCCGGTCGCTTTCGCGCAGCAGGCTGGTTCCGCGGTACATTCTCCAGCGAGTCAGATATTCGAGCGGCGATTCGCTCATCAGCTGCTTGAATCGCTGCGCGAAGGCCGAGCGCGACATGCCCGCTTCGGATGCCAGGCTGGCCACCGTCCAGGGATGGTCGATCCGTTCATGCATGGAGTTCAGTGCCGCGCCGATTTGAGAATCGGAGAACGCCAGGAGCCACCCCGCGCTTTCCTCCGGAGCACTGGCCATGTGCGAACGCAGCGCCTGAATGAGCAAAAGGTCTGCTAATCGGCGCACTGCCATTTCGGAGCCGGTGGTGGAGGAGTCCACTTCGGCGGCCAGCAGCTCCAGAGTCTGTTGCAGCGGGAGCATCTGCGGCTGGCCTCCGCGAATGAGAATCAGGGGCGGAAAGAATTTGGCGAGAAGTCTGCCCATCGCTTCGTCGAAGTTGAAGTGGCCCGCCAGGATCGATGCCGGAGCAACGTCGCCGCTCGATAGCACATACTCGCGCCCTGGAGCGACCAGAAAGAAATCGCCCTGTGACAGTTGGAGAGGCCCGGCCCCATCCGCCAAGCCAAGCGAAGCCTGGCCATGCGAAATCAAACAGAATCCCGCGCGCAGTCCAGTGTCAGAGAGCGGAGCCCAGGGAGCACTTACTTCAATCCGTCCGTAAAAAACTCCCTCCGTACGAATCGCGCTCAAAAAATCCGTAATAGGATCCAACGAAACACCCACCTTACATTTGGACGATCGGACATCAACTGCGGACGAACGATCAATGTCGTTTCTTACCCCTGTACATCCATAGCTGTGTAGATGCAAATGAGAGCCGGCTGGTTGCCGGCATGAAGGAGAGTACTCGCATATGTTTAGAAACAAAGGCCTTGTCGCACTTCTTTTAGGAGCGTCGGCATTGGCTCTGCCTGCCTTCGGGCAGAGTGAGGAGTCCAAGTCTGACGTGGCAGTGCAAGCGTTGGGCAGCTTTGTAAAGGATAAAACCGAGAACGGAGTGACCCATTCCGCCTCCAACAGCGGCGGCGTTCTGGGAACCTATCGTTACTATTTCAACCGCAACAACGGCGTGGAGTTCAACTATGCCTACACGCTCAATTCGCAGCGCTATGCCCTGGATGGCAACATCGCCAGCACCAAGGCGTATTCGCATGAGGCGACGGCCGCCTACGTGTGGCGCCTGCCGTTCAATCGCGTCACGCCGTTCGCCCTGGCCGGAGCAGGCAGCCTGGTGTTCGATCCGAAAGACATATCCGGCGACGTGCTGGCTCGGCCGACGTTCGTTTACGGCGCGGGCGCGGATTTCAATCTGGGCAGCCGTTGGTTCCTGCGGGCACAATACCGTGGATTGGTGTACAACAGCCCGACCCTGGCGGCATCGACGATTAGCGCGGAGCTTCTGACGCATCGCGCCGAGCCCTCGGTCGGTTTCGGATTCCGGTTCTAACCGCCTTTAACCGGATGGCCACTCGCTGACGCTCGTGGTTCGGTTGGGGCAGTCTTACCGAACCGCGAACGTTGGTGAGTGGCTGCGTGATTCCAGCAATTGAAGATCCCCCCATTGCTGCCTCTCCTCATAATTCTGCCGCAGGAAAGTTTCGATACGCGGCATCTGCAGGCGCCGCGGGTCGCTATTGGGCCACAGCAACAAATACGTTTCCGGCGAGACGCGAGAGTAAAAAACCCACCTCGGCGGATGGGCATTCAACTGACGCAGGGCTTCCGCCTCATCCTGATCGGGAAACATTCCCGGCTGCAAGAACGAGTATTGAGTGGGGTTGCGCGCATCCGTCACGAAGTACAGCAGCGGCCGGTAGGGAAAGACAAATAAAGTGTCCGCAGAAGTGACCCGCGCCTGGATCGTAGCGAGCAGGTCCAGATCTGCCGGGTGGCCGTGAATACTCCCCAAATTGGTGACCCGGGTTGTCTCGTGTAAACGCGAATAGATCGTGACCGCCAGGCAGGAGCCGCCCGCGAACAGCACGATCAGCGCCATCGCTTTTCGAAGCGCCGCGGCTTTTCGAAAGGACCATCCCGCAACCCACACTGCCGTGAGCGCGTAGAACGGCGCCGAGACCCACGTCAGGTGATTGACATCCCATCGAGGATACGTGGAGAAGATCAACGCGGCGCCCAATGCCAGCAGAATAACGATGGGG
>DATIRX010000163.1:0-3903 GCA_035469225.1 Bryobacteraceae bacterium | reverse complement strand
TTTTTCGTGCTCTTCTTCATCACGTTCCCGGTCGGGGGGACAGCGGGAAACGTCGGCAGTTACTTGAGCGGCACCGTTAAGCAGCATCTGCTGGGCGTCGCCGGTGGAGTTTTTTGGACGGCCGGCGTGCTGACCGGACTGCTGGCAGCGGGTGCGCCATCCCCGGCGCGACCCGACCCGTTGATCCAGTACGGGCTGAGCCACGGTGCGCTCCTGGTAGCGGCGGCCTGGGGCCTGCTCGCCTGGCACGAGTTCCGAGGCGCGGGCGACCGCGTTGGTATGCTGGTCGCCGGGATGCTGGTGTTAGTCCTGGGAGGCCTGGGGGTTGTGGCCTTCGCATTCTCCGGGGCAAAATGACCCTGCACGACTTGCGGGCGGGCGGCGTCGTTACTTGCAGCATGCAGTGTGCCCCCCTTTTAGCTCTGATTCTCGGTGCTTTCCCGGTGTTGGGCGGAGAATTCGTGGTGTTCTCCAGCGGCCTGAAGCTGCGCACCGACCGCCATGAGCAGGAGGGCAGCCAGATTCGCTTGTTCCACAACGGCGGCTTCACCGAGGTGCCGGCGGCGCTCATTTCCGGGTTTGAACAGGAAGAAGTTGTGACGCCCCAGCCTACGGCAGCGGCCCTCGAACCCGTGGTTCCGAAACCCGAGATTCCGCCGCCTCAGAACCCCAAGGCGCTGCTGCGCGAAGCCGCACTGCGCTCCGGACTTCCTCCGGCATTCGTCCAGAGCGTGGCTCTGGTGGAATCGGGTTTGCGGCCGGACGCAGTTTCGCCCAAGGGCGCCATCGGCGTGATGCAGCTCATGCCTGGAACCGCGAAAACCCTGGGAGCGGATCCTCACGATACTGCTCAGAACATCGACGCGGGCACGCGTTTGCTGCGCGAGCTGCTGGTCAAATACTCAGGCGACGTGGTGAAGGCCCTGGCCGCCTACAATGCAGGCGAAGGCGCGGTAGACCGCTACCAGGGCATGCCGCCCTACAACGAGACCCGCTGGTATGTGAAGAAAGTGATCGACGCGTATCAGAAGGCCGGCGGCCAGTAGCTCAACCCCGCCACTTCAGAATTGGTTTCCGCGCCGCTCCCGCTTCATCCACCTTGGCCGTGCGGGTGGAATACGGAGCCTTTAACACCAGGTCCGGATTTTCCTCGCATTCCTTCGCGATCGAGATCAACGCGTCGGCGAACAGATCCAGCTCCTGCTTGCTCTCGGTCTCGGTCGGCTCGATCATCATGGCGCCATGGACGATGAGCGGAAAGCTCACCGTGTAGGGATGGAATCCATAATCGATCAGACGCTTGGCGATGGCGCCCGTAGATGCGTTGCTGAACACGCATTCGTGCATGCTGGTCGCGTGATAGGCGATCGGATAGTGCGGTTCCAGCAATTTGCGCAGATAGTTGGCGTTGAGCAGCGCGTCCTGGGTCGCGCGCTTCAAACCGTCGCCACCGTGCGCCATGATGTAAGCCAGCGCACGAACCAGAACCCCGAAGTTTCCATAAAACGCCCGCACCCGCCCGATGGACTGCGGACAATCGTAGTTCCAGGACCATCCGGAAGGCGCATGGCGAAGCCGGGGGAGCGGCAGAAACGGCTCCAGCTGTTTCTTGACCGCCACTGGTCCCGAGCCGGGTCCGCCTCCTCCGTGCGGCGTGGAAAATGTCTTATGAAGATTCAGGTGCATCAGGTCGACGCCGTAGTCGCCGGGCCGCGAGATTCCGGCCAGAGCGTTCATGTTGGCGCCGTCCATATACACCAGCGCGCCTTTGGCGTGAAAGATCTCGGCTACCTGGGCGATGTGCTCCTCGAACACGCCTAGCGTATTCGGGTTGGTGATCATGATGGCCGCGACATCCTCATCCACCATGCGCGCCAGCGCGTCCGCATCCAGCATGCCGCGGTCGTTCGACGCGGCGTGGACCACTTCGTAACCCGCCATTCGCACGGTGGCAGGATTGGTTCCATGCGCCGAATCGGGAACAATGACCTTCCGGCGCGGATTGCCCTGCGCCTCCAGCACGGCCCGGACCAGCAGAATCCCGGTCAGCTCGCCATGCGCCCCCGCGGCGGGCTGCAGCGTGACTGCGTCCATGCCGGTGATCTCGATCAATACGCGCTCCAGCTCGGCCAGGATCGCCAGCGCGCCTTGAGATAGAGCATCCGGCTGATAGGGATGGATCCACATCAGACCTTCGGTGCGCGCCACGGCCTCATTCACGCGCGGATTGTATTTCATGGTGCACGAACCCAGCGGGTACAGGCCCAGATCGATCGCGTAGTTCCAGGTGGAGAGCCGAGTGAAGTGGCGGATCACATCCACTTCGCTGACTTCCGGAAAGTTTTCGATGTCCTTCCGCACGTGCACCGAACCGAGCGCGCTAGCGGGATCCACCGCAGGCACATCCAGCGCGGGAAGCTGATAACCGACTTTTCCCGGCGAGCTTGTTTCAAACAGCAGCGGCTCATTCTGCGAAGGATGCTGCCGGACCTTCTTAATCATTTGCGTTTACGCTCCGCTAGGCCCCGAACGCCTCGGCCACCGCGTCCATATCGCCGCGGCGGGACATCTCTGTGCAGCATAGAAGCACACTGCCGCCGAGCTCGGGATAATACCGATCCAGCGGCAATCCGCCGACGATGTGATGACCCTGCAAAAGGCCGTTGATCTGGGAGGCCGTTCGCGGCCCGGTGACCGCCACGAATTCATTGAAATAGGGTCCGTTGAAACGGCGCCACAGTCTTTCGCCCAGGTAGTGCGCTTTCGCCAGATTCTGCTCCGCCAGCTCGCGCAGGCCCTGCTTGCCGTAAACCGCCATGAACACCGTGGCCATCAGCGCGATCAGAGCCTGATTGGTGCAAATGTTCGAAGTGGCTTTCTCTCTTCGAATATGTTGCTCGCGGGTAGCCAGCGTCAGGCAAAAAGCCCGGTTACCGTTGGCGTCCTTGGTCTCACCCACCAGCCGTCCGGGCAGCTGCCGCACGTATTGTTCCTTCGAAGCCAGAACGCCGGCGAAGGGACCGCCGTAGCTGGGAGCGATGGCAAAGCTCTGCAGCTCACCCGCGACAATGTCGGCATCCCGCGGCGGCTCCAGCAACCCCAGCGATACCGCCTCGGTGAATACGAACACCAGCAGAGCTCCTTTGGCATGCGCCATTTCGGCGATCTGTCTGGTGTTTTCGACGATACCGAAAAAGTTGGGGGATTGAATGATCACCGCCGCGGTGTCTTCATTCAATGCTCGATTGAGCGACTCCAAATCGACTTGCCCGGATTGCTCGTCGTATGCAAACTCGCTGAGCGATGTGGGCTGGTGACGGGTATAGGTGCCCAGCACCTCGCGATATTCCGGATGCACTGTCCGGGCCACCGCGATACCGCTACGGCCGGTGATGCGCATGGCCATCATGGCGGCCTCGGGCACGGCCGTCGATCCGTCATACATGGACGCATTGGCCACATCCATGCCGGTCAGCTGGCAGATCATCGTTTGAAATTCGAAAATGGCGGTCAGCGTTCCCTGCGAGATCTCGGCTTGATACGGTGTGTAGGACGTCAGAAACTCGCCGCGCGAAACCACCGTATCCACCATAACCGGCCGGTAATGCTGGTACACGCCGGCCCCCAGAAAATTCGCCCGCGCCTGGATATTCTCGCTTCCACGAGCGCGAAAATAATCGATAATCTCGTATTCGCTTTTCCCCGGCGCGATGTCCAGCGCCCCGGTGAAGCGCACGCTTTCCGGAAGGTGAGCATACAGGGCTTCGAGCGACGGCGCGCCGATGATCTCGAGCATCCGGCGGCGCTCGATATCCGACTTCGGTAGATAACGCAAATTAGGACGATTCCGTTCCGGTGTAGGCTTGATACTCGGCTGCGGTCAGCAGCTTCGCTGCCTCGCCG
>DATIRX010000162.1:0-5656 GCA_035469225.1 Bryobacteraceae bacterium | reverse complement strand
GATCTTGGCCGACGCGTGTTCGTCGACGTGAACCTTCCAGATCTGCTGGCCGGTGGCGGCATCCAGCGCGTACACGTTGGCCTTGGAGTCGCCGAAGTACGCTGCGTATTTGGCGCCCGCGCGCTCGATGCTGACGGCGCTGCGCATCCCGGCCTCCGCCTGGAACAACCAGTACACGCAACCCGTCGTGGCATCCAGCGAATAGACCGCGCCGGTATCCACGCCCACGAAAACGCGCCCGGCTGCAACCGACGGCTGGGCGTATACGGATTTAGCGCCGGGGAATCCGAACGCCCACTTCAGCTTGAGCTTCGGAACGTCGGCGGCCGCGATGCCGGCACTCTTTTGATCCTGGAAGCGTGTGTTCGCCAGTCCCGCTCCCCATCCATTCCATGTCGGGCCCGCGGCCGGATCGCCAAAGGTGGCGCTGGCCGGGCATGGGTTCGTCTGGGCGCTTAGAATACCGGCGAACCACCACAGCGATGCGCACGCCAAAAATCGTTTCATTCGGATGGGCCGCTCCTCTGTAGTAGAATACTGCGGCAGAGAGGTAGGCACGCATGCGGCTCTCCGCGAAACTTCCTGTTCTAAGCATCCTTTTCGTTGCGATCGGTTCGGCACAAGCCCCACAAGGCGTTCCCGAAAACGCCGTCACCCGCGTTTCGGACCACGTTTACGCCATTATCGGCTTTCCCAATATCGCCCTGGTGGTCGGAACCCGGGCGACCCTGGCGGTCGATACCGGCATGGGGCCTCGCAACGGTGCGATCGTGCTGCGCGAGGCGCAGAGACTGGCCAAGGGTCCCACGCTTTATCTCACCACTACCCATTTCCATCCCGAGCACGCCGCCGGGGAGAGCGCGTTTCCCGCCAACACCATCCTGATCCGGCCCTCGGCGCAACAGGAGGAAATCGAGCGCCGGGGCGCGGAGTATATCGACTTGTTCAGCAGCCGCTCCGCCCAGAACAAGGAACTACTCCAGGGAGTGAAGCTGCGCCAGGCGGACGTCGTGTTCGACCGCGAGGCGAAACTCGATCTGGGCGGCGTGACCGCCCGCCTGTTTTGGCTGGGGGCCGCGCACACCAAGGGCGACGAACTGATTTTCGTTCCCGAAGACAGTGTACTGATCTCCGGCGACATCGTCCAAAGCAAACTGGTTCCCAACATGCCAAACGAGGACGCGAGCGTGCAAGGCTGGCTCTCTATCCTCGACCAGCTTGAAGTGCTCAAGCCGCGATATGTAGTGCCGGATCACGGTGCGCTCGGCGACGGATCTCTGATCGTCAAGGAGCGCGCATTCCTTGCCGACGTTCAGAGGCGGGCGCTGGAGCTCAAACGGCAGGGGACTTCCGTGGAGGAAGCAGGCAAGCTCGTGCAAACCGAGCTCAAGGCGAAGTATCCGGACTGGGAGAATATGAATCCGGTTCCGAACGTCGTCCGCCGAGTGTACGAGGAAGCGCGGTAGGCGCTATTCCTCGGATGACCCGGTGACCCTCAGCACCGCCAGGAACGCTTCCTGCGGGATATCCACCTTGCCGACGCGCTTCATGCGGCGCTTGCCTTCTTTTTGCTTCTCCAGCAGCTTGCGCTTGCGCGAGATATCGCCGCCATAGCACTTGGCGAGCACGTTCTTGCGCATGCCCGAAATGGTTTCGCGGGCGATCACCTTGCTGCCGATGGCCGCCTGCAGCGCCACTTCGAACATCTGCCGCGGAATCAGCTTGCGCAGGCGCTCGATGAGCATCTTCCCGCGCTCATAGGCGAAGTCGGCGTGTACGATCATCGACAGCGCATCCACCGGCTCGCCGGCTACCAGAACGTCCAGCCGCACCATCTTCGAGACGCGAAAGCCGGCCAGGTGGTAATCCAGCGACGCATATCCTCGCGATGCCGATTTCAGCCGGTCGTAGAAATCCATCACGATTTCATTCAGCGGCATTTCATAGACCAGCATCACGCGGCCGCCGCCGATGTACTCGAACTTCTTCTGATTGCCGCGCTTCTCTTCCAGCAGCTTGAGAATCTCGCCCAGGTATTCTTCGCGCGTGATCACCGTCGCGTCGATGATGGGTTCCTCGATCTTGTCGATCGCGGCCGGATCGGGGAATTTGGACGGATTGTCCACCTCCGCCACGGTGCCGTTCAGCAAGGTGATTTTATAGCGCACGCCCGGCGCCGTGGTGATCAGGTTGATGCCGAATTCCCGCTCCAGGCGCTCCTGCACGATTTCCAGGTGCAGCAGCCCCAGGAATCCGCAGCGGAATCCGAAGCCCAGCGCGGCCGAGTTCTCCGGCTCAAAGCTGAAGGCGCTGTCGTTCAGGCGAAGTTTTTCCAGCGCGTCGCGCAGCAAGCCGTGTTCATGCGATTCCACCGGATACAGCCCCGCGAACACCATCGCTTTCAACGGCTCGAAGCCCGGCAGGGGCTCGGAAGCCGGATTGGCATGATCGATGATCGTGTCGCCGATCTGCGCATCGGAAACCGTCTTGATGTTGGCGAACAGGAATCCGACCTCGCCCGCGGACAGCTCGTCGCACGGAATCGGCTTGGGAGATTGGTAGCCCACGCCCTCCACGTCGTGAACCGTGTTGTTGGACCATAGCCGGATCTTCTGACCCTTGTACAGCCGCCCCTCCAGCACGCGGGTCAGAATAATCACGCCGCGGTAGGGATCGAACCAGGAGTCGAAAATCAGGGCGCGCAAGGGAGCGTCGGGCGAACCTTTGGGAGCGGGCACCCGGTGCACCACCGCTTCGAGCACCTCCGGGACGCCCAGGCCTTGCTTGGCGCTCACCAGCAGAGCATCGGAAGCGTCCAGGCCGATCAACTGCTCGATCTGTTCGCGAATCCGCTCGGGCTCCGCCGACGGCAGATCGATCTTGTTGATCACCGGGATGATCTCCAGATTGTGATGCAGCGCGAGGTAGGTGTTGGCGAGCGTCTGGGCTTCCACGCCCTGGGAGGCATCCACCACCAGCAGCGCGCCTTCGCAGGCTTGCAGGCTGCGCGACACTTCGTAGGAAAAGTCCACATGCCCGGGTGTGTCGATCAGGTTGAGCTGATACATTTCGCCGTCTTTGGCGCGGTAGTTCAACCGCACGGCGTGGGCTTTGATGGTGATGCCGCGCTCGCGCTCCAGGTCCATGGAGTCCAGCACCTGCGCCATCATCTCGCGCTGGCTGAGCGCGCCAGTCACTTCGAGCAGGCGGTCGGCCAAGGTGGACTTGCCGTGGTCGATGTGCGCAATAATGCTGAAATTGCGGATTCTCTGGGGATCCATGCTTGCTGTCTGTGTAACGTTATGACGAGCGCGGTATGATTGAATCCGAGCCGGTATTCCGATTATCCCACGATGTCCCATGAAACCCCGCATTGGAGCTCCGAGGCGACGCCGTCAGGAAAAAACGACGCGCATGGCCTGACATTCGCCATCGTCGTGGCGCGTTTCAATTCCGCGATTACCAGCAAGCTGCTGGAAGGCGCGCGCGACGCACTGACCAAGGCGGGAGCCGCCAGCATTGAGGTATTTGAGGTTCCGGGCGCCTTCGAACTGCCGTTGGCCGCAAAACGCCTGGCGCTGGGCGGCGGCCAGTTTGTAAATCGCACCTATAGCGCGATCATCGCCCTGGGCGCGGTCATTCGCGGTGAAACTCCGCATTTCGATTACGTCGCCGGAGAGGCCGCGCGCGGCCTGCAGCAGGTTGCCCTGGAATCGCTGATCCCGGTGGCGTTCGGCGTTCTGACTACCGATACCCAGGAGCAGGCCGCAGCCCGCGCCGGCGGCGAGCACGGCAACAAAGGGTACGACGCCGCCATGACCGCCATCGAAATGGCGAGATTCGGGAAGTAACATGCCCGCCCGCCACCGTTCCCGCCAGCGCGCGCTACAAGTCTTGTTTTCGTGGGACCTGCGCAAACAGCCCGTGGACGAAGCCATCGACGCATTTTACAAATCGCTGGTCTCGGAAGAAGATGATCCCCAAAGCGAGCAGCCCGACGAGTTCATGGAGACGCTGGTCAGGGGCGCGGCCGAGCAGGCCGTCGTGATCGACCAGCGTATCGCCGCCAAGTCCGATAACTGGCGCCTGGAACGCATGCCGGCTGTGGATCGCAACATCCTGCGCCTGGCGGTCTTCGAGATGAGCAAGGTGGGCACGCCTGCGCCGGTGGTGATCGACGAGGCCCTGGAGCTGGCCCGCAAATTTTCCACCGACGAATCCGTGGCGTTCGTCAACGGAGTGCTGGACGCTGTAAGTCGCGACGCCGCGTGATTCCCGTTCCCCATCCGCTGTGCGTAGTTCTGGTGGCCCCGCGCAATCCCCTGAATATCGGCGCGGCGGCACGCGCCATGAGCAACTTCGGATGCCTGGACTTGCGGCTGGTGAATCCTTACGAGGTCGCATTTCGGGAAGCCAAGTCGGCGGTGAAGGCTCACAAGGTTCTCCAAAACGCCCGAGAATATCCGACGGTAGGCGAAGCCGTGGCCGATTGCGCCCTGGTGGTGGGCACCACTTCCATCGGTCATCGAGTGCCGGAACATCCGCTGCGAAGGCTGGAACTGGGCGGCCGGCTGATCGCGCGGAAGCTCGCGAGCGCTCCGGTGGCGCTTTTGTTCGGCTCGGAGAAATTCGGGCTTTCAAATGACGACATGAGCCATTGCCACTGGCTGATGCGCATTCCGACGCGGGAAGAACACGGGTCCATGAACCTCGGCCAGGCCGTGGCGGTGTGCTTGTACGAGATCGTCCGCAGCCCGGCGGCCGCCAAGGTCAAATCTGGCGCCAAGCCCGACGTATCCGCGGGGGATCTGGAGCGGATGACGGCGACGCTGAAAGAAATCCTGGAGCATTCCGGCTACATGCATGAGCGCGTGGAAGGATCCTCGGAATTGAAGCTCCGCCGCATGATCCGGCGCATGAATCTGGACGCGCACGACGCCCAGGTGTGGCTGGGCATGCTGCGTCAGATTCGGTGGAAGCTGCTATCCTGAGTGGTTTCAAGATGACCAAGGTCACCCTGCATTACGATCTCAGCCGCAAGCTCACCGACGAAGACTTCGCCAGCGTTGCCGCGGTTCACAGCGTGTATGGCATGGTGCGCGTGGCGATGGCCCCTTCGCTCGATAAGATCACCGTGGATTACGATGCGTCCCGCCTGATGAAAGGCGACGTGGAAGCCGCGCTGGCAAAATACGGAATCCCCGTGGCCCATCGGGCCGCAGTGCTGTAGGGGCGCTGGCCGCCGAATTCTTCGACAGCCACAGGCGCATCACGCCTTTAATCCCGGGACCCCGCCCAGAGTCCGCGCCTCGCGCACCGCGCGAACGATCGCCTCCGCCGTCGCCTCAGCAGCCGCCACACCCAGCGCATCCACCGGCGCCGAGGCATTGCCGATGGACAGTGCGATGGTGACGTCGCCATCCGACATGGTATTGACGGGGTTGATGGCGCGCGCCACGCCCAACTGCGCCAGCTGCGAGAGCTTGGTGGCTTCCACTTTGTTTAACCGCGCATTGGTGGCCACCACCACCAGCGTCGTGTTCGCCCGCGAAAATCCGGATTGTACGCCAGCCTTCATCGCACGGGCGCTGTTGGCGAATTCCATGGAATTGGGGGCGATCCTGGCTCCCGCCACAATCGCGCGCGTGGCCGGATC
>DATIRX010000161.1:0-5645 GCA_035469225.1 Bryobacteraceae bacterium | reverse complement strand
AAGAGTGAGGAAATAGGAAAAAGGAGAGCAGTATGGCCAGTAATCGTGGAGTTGCGTACATCAAACCGGGCGTGGTGGAAGTTCAGTCCATCCCGTATCCCAAGCTGAAGATGCCCAAGAGCGAAACCGACCCGTTTGGCGGGAAGGATGCTCCGCATGGCGTCATCCTGAAGGTGGTGACCACCAACATCTGCGGATCGGATCAGCACATGGTCCGCGGCCGCACCACCGCCCCGCAAGGCCTGATCCTCGGTCACGAGATCACGGGCGAGATTATCGAAAAGGGCAGCGACGTCGAGATGCTGAACGTCGGCGACCTGGTTACCGTGCCGTTCAACATCGCCTGCGGCCGTTGCCGCAATTGCCGCGAAGGCAAAACGGGCATTTGCCTGACCGTGAATCCGGCTCGTCCCGGCGCGGCCTATGGCTACGTGGACATGGGCGGATGGGTCGGCGGCCAGGCGGAATATGTTCTGGTCCCCTACGCCGATTTCAATCTGATCAAGTTCCCCAACAAAGAGAAGGCCATGGCGAAGATCAAGGATCTTACGCTGTTGTCCGACATCTTCCCGACCGGTTATCACGGCTGCATCCAGGCAGGCGTTGGACCTGGCACCACGGTCTACATCGCGGGCGCGGGCCCGGTGGGTCTGGCTGCTGCGGCGGGAGCCCAGTTGCTGGGCGCTGCCGTCGTGATCGTCGGCGACATGATTCCGGAGCGTCTGGCACAGGCCAAGAGCTTCGGCTGCGAAACCATCGACCTGCGCAAGGACGCCACGCTGGCGCAGCAGATCGAGCAGATCCTGGGCGAGCCGGTGGTCGATTGCACCGTGGATTGCGTCGGCTTCGAGGCGCACGGCCAGGGCAAGGATGCCGGAGTGGAACGTCCCGCTACCGTGCTCAACTCATTGCAGGAAGTGGTCCGCGCGGGCGGCTCGATCGGTATCCCCGGTCTGTATGTCACCGGCGATCCGGGCGGCATCGATGAGAACGCCAAGATCGGCGCGCTTTCGATCCGCATCGGTCTGGGATGGGCGAAATCCTGCTCCTTCCACACTGGCCAATGCCCGGTGCTGCGCTACAACCGCCAGCTCATGACGGCCATCCTGTATGACAAGGTGCATCCCGCCAAGGCGGTCAATGCAACCATCATCTCGCTGGATGAAGCGCCCAAGGGCTACCAGGACTTCGACAAAGGCGCGGCCAAGAAGTTCATTATTGACCCGCACAAGATGGTCAAGGCCTAAGCACAAGTCAGCAGTCAGAAGTCAGAATGCGCCGGGGGAAGTCCTCTCCCGGCGCTTTTCTTTTGTGCGGAGATCGCGGATGCCCACGGATACGACGGGAATCGCATACGCTATCTAGGATGCGACCAAACGAGCGCGTGGGGATCAGCCGGTGGTGGAGGCTGGCGGGCGGGCTGTCGATGAACCTGGCGCTGGGGACGCTCTACGGATGGAGCGTGTTCGTGGCGCCGCTCGAAGACCGGTTCGGATGGAAGCGGGCCGACACGTCCATGGTGTTCACCATCGCGGTGATCGTGTTCGCCCTCAGCTTCGTGGTCGCGGGGAGGATTCAGGACAAGTACGGGCCGCTGGGATGCTCTCTGACGGGTGGCATCCTGGTGAGCCTCGGATTCTACCTGTGCTCGTATACCACGAGTCTCAACTACCTGTATGTCTGCTTCGGGGTGATCGGCGGACTCGGGAACGGGTTCGGGTACGCGACGCCGATTCCGGTGATGGCCAAGTGGTTTCCTGACAAGCGCGGACTGGCAGTAGGCCTGGCGGTAGGCGGATACGGCGCTGGTTCGGCGATCTTCGGGCCCCTGGCGCAGTTGAAGCTGATTCCGGCCTACGGCCTTCCCGCGACGTTCCAGATCCTGGGCGCGATCTTCCTGGTGATGACCGTGGCGGGGGCAGTCCTGCTGCGGAACCCGCCGGCCGGATACCGGCCGGAAGGGTGGTCGCCGGAAGCAGCCAAAAGCGCCGCGGCCGCGCGCGATTTCACGCCTGGCGAAATGCTGCGGACGCCTACCTTCTACTTGATGTGGGTGGGTTATGCGCTGGGTTGTTCGGCGGGGCTGATGGTGATCAGTCAACTAGTGCCATTCGCGAGAAGCGTGGGGATTACGGCGGCGGCGCTCTCGACCATGACGCTGGTGGTAGGCGCGTTTGGAAACGCCTCGGGACGGATCCTCTCGGGGTGGATGTCGGACCGGCTGGGGCGCATCAACGTGCTGCGGACGATGATCGGAATCAGTATCGTCGCGATGCCGGCGCTGTACGCCGCCGGGAGCAATGCGGCGCTGCTGTATGTGGCGGTGTTCGTCGTCTACTGGTGTTACGGAACGCAACTCTCGGTGAACGGCGTGGCGGCGGCGGACTTCTGGGGCACCAGGAACGCGGGCGTCAATTACGGATTCCTGTTTACGGCGTGGGGCGTGGCCGGGATCATCGGACCGCGCATCGGCGGGGTGCTGTATGATCGCTATCACAACTACCAGGCGGCGTTTTACACGGCCGCTGCGCTGGCGGGCGTGGCGCTGCTCTGCGAGCTGGGCGCACGGCGGCCGGCGTTGCGGCCCTCATAAGTACGAGGAGCCCTGCTGCCGGAATTAGCGAAAACTCTCCGCCAGGGGAAGTTCGAGCACCGGATTCTCGGTCCTCAGCATTCCGGATTTCATTTCTTTGAGGCCCTCGGCGGCGGTAGCGGTGAACGCCTGCCTGGTTTGCGGATCAAGCACCCACACGTAGGGAACTCCCATCGCGAGGTAATCATTGATGCGGACCTGGACGCGGCTCATACGGTCTTCCGGCGAGAGGATTTCGATGCAAATGAAGGGGGCCCTGGTTAGGACTTCCTCACCAGGATCGCCCAGCGTGACGCAAATGTCGGGGACGCGATAACGCGAAGGCCCCACCTGCACGCGGACTTCTGTCATTACGACTACGCCAATTCCTTCATACCGCGTCAGAAGATAAGAACCAACTCTCAGCTGCAGCCTGGCATGAGTGACTTCGCCCATGTTGCGCTCCTCAATGTGGCCGTCCACAAAGTCGCAATCCGGCTCAAAGCTGGAAGCCAGGTAGTCTTCGACGGAGATCAACGTCCGGGCGGACATAGTTTTACCCTATCATTCCGAAAGCGCGGGCGTGTACACGATCTGTTTCCCCGTATCGGCCGTAGGTCCATACACGCTGTACACCTCGCGGTTGAGCATGCGGAGCATGGCCATCTGCTGGCCGCGATGGTGCGAAGTGTGGGCGATACGCCGGACAAGAATCCACGCCCGGCTTCGCATCACATCAAAGAACGCGACTTCCTCCTCCCACCAGGCATCGTCCACTTTTGACCTTAAAACGCCTAGCCGTTTTAAGGAGTCAGCACCGTACTGCAAAACGAACCCAAGCCTAGTTTCCTCCGCGGGCAGCGGGGGAGCCTCTACGTCAACCCCCAACATCCTGCAAAAAAAGGTGTTTTCGCTCTGGCACTGGTGTCGCATCTGTTCCAGGACGCTGAGGCCGCGCGTATCAGTAGGGTGGGGGCGGAAGGGCAGATCCTCGTCCTGGAACATGCTCCACACGCCCAATACTTTGAGGCGCTCGGTTTCGTAGGTATCCACCAGGAATGAATAGCGCATATAGAGATACAATAGACGATGGAACCCTATGCAAGCCTGGGATACTGATCGAGCTTTGTCCCTGATTCAAGAGTTGCAGCACCTTCCTGGCGCGCTTTTGCCGATGCTGCACGCCCTGCAGGAGGAATTCGGCTACGTTGATGAAGCCGCTATACCTTTGCTGGCCAACGCGGCCAACATTTCGAAGGCTGAAGTGCACGGGGTCATCAGTTTTTATCACGATTTCCGGCATCATCCGCCGGGCCGCCACACGCTGAAGATGTGCCGCGCGGAATCCTGCCAGTCCATGGGCTGCGACCAGGTGATCGACCATGTGGAAAAGCGTCTGGGGGCTAAGCTCGGTGAGACCACGGCCGATGGAAGCATCAGCCTGGATGCGGTGTATTGCCTCGGGAATTGCGCGCTTTCGCCGGCAGTGATGCTGGACGGTAAACCATACGGCCGCGTTTCGGCGCAGGTGGCCGATTTTCTGATTGATGACGTTCGGAGGCGGGCGTGAAAGTATTCGTTCCCTGTGACATGGCGGCTCTCTCGGTGGGAGCGGACGCCGTCGCTCGCGCGATGGCGGAACAAGTGGCGTCGCGCCGCCTGGATGTGACCATCGTGCGGAATGGCTCCCGGGGCATGTTCTGGCTGGAGCCCCTGGTAGAAGTGGAGACCGCCAAGGGCCGCATCGCGTATGGACCCGTTACCGCCGAGGCGGTCCCGGGGCTCTTCGACGCGGGTTTTCTGGAAGGCAAGGCGCACGCGCTGTGTCTGGGGCCGACGGAAGAGATTCCATATCTGAAAAAGCAGGAGCGTTTGACGTTCGCGCGCTGCGGCATCGTCGATCCGCTGTCGCTTTCCGATTACGTCAGCCGGGACGGATACAAGGGACTGCAACGCGCCCTCACGATGACGCCTGCGCCGCTGGTGGAAGAAGTTACGAATTCCGGGCTGCGCGGGCGCGGCGGCGCGGGTTTTCCGACCGGCATCAAGTGGAAAACGGTTCTCAATAGCCCCGCCGATCAGAAATACATCGTTTGCAACGCGGATGAAGGCGACAGCGGCACTTACGCCGACCGCATGATCATGGAAGGCGATCCGTTCGTGCTCATCGAGGGCATGACCATCGCCGGTTTTGCGGTGGGCGCCACCAGCGGATTCATCTATCTGCGCTCGGAATATCCGCATGCGTTCAAGACGCTGAAGCGCGCCATTGCCATCGCCTACGAGAAGGGTTACCTGGGCGAGAACGTCGCGGGCAGCGGCAAGAAGTTCGATCTGGATGTTCGGCTGGGCGCGGGCGCCTACATTTGCGGCGAGGAAACTTCGCTGCTCGAAAGCCTGGAAGGCAAGCGCGGCCAGATCCGGCCGAAGCCGCCTCTGCCGGCCATCGAGGGCCTGTTCGGAAAGCCGACCGTGGTCAACAATGTGATCTCGCTGGCCACCGTGCCCATCATTCTCGATAAGGGCGCCGAATATTACAAGAACTTCGGCATGGGCAGATCGCGCGGCACGCTGACCATCCAGCTGGCGGGCAACATCAAGTACGGCGGGCTGGTGGAGAAAGCGTTCGGAATCACTCTGCGCGAAGCCATCTACGATTTCGGCGGAGGTACCCACTCCGGCCGTCCTTTCCGGGCTGTGCAGGTAGGTGGCCCGCTGGGAGCGTACTTCCCGGATTCGCTGCTGGACACGCCGTTGGACTACGAAGCGTTCGCAGCCAAAAAGGGTTTAGTCGGGCACGGCGGCATCGTGGTGTTCGACGACACGGTGGATCTGGCGCGCCAGGCCCGCTTCGCGATGGAATTCTGCGCGATCGAGAGCTGCGGGAAGTGTACGCCTTGCCGCATCGGCTCGACGCGCGGGGTGGAGGTGATCGACAGGATCATCGCCAATCAGGACCGCACCAAGAATCTGCAAGTGCTGGACGATCTGTGTGAATTGCTGCTGGATGGTTCGCTGTGCGCGCTGGGCGGGCTGACACCGTACCCTGTGCTGAGCGCGGTCCAGCATTTCC
>DATIRX010000160.1:0-3582 GCA_035469225.1 Bryobacteraceae bacterium | reverse complement strand
CGCGAGGAACATCCCCGCAGTTTCCGGCGCTTCGAAGTGCGCCACATCCTGAAGGGGAAGGGCATTTCGGAGAAAGCCGTAGCGCAGGCGATACAGCTTTCCACCGATAAATACTGCGGCGTGGCCGCAACGCTGCGGCCCACCGCGGAGATTGTCACCAGCTACGAGATTATCGAAGAACCCTGACTACTTCTTCTGCAGGTCGGCGAGTGCTTCCAGCACTTCCTTGCTGTGCGGATTCGGATCCACCTTGAGGAAGACTTTGCGGATGGTGCCTTGCGGATCCACCAGGAAGGTGTTGCGCGCGGCCACGTCGCCTAGCTTGCCAAGTGTCTGAACCGAGCCGTACTGGTTGACAACTACTTTCTTCTCGTCGGCCAGCACCTTGAAGGTCAGGTTCTCCTTGGTGCAGAACTCCTGGTGGGAATTCACGGTGTCGACGCTGACGCCCACGATGGCGGCGTTCAGCTTGTCGTACTTGGGCTGGTCGGCCTGGAAGTTGTGGGCTTCAATGGTGCAGCCCTGGGTGAAATCCTTGGGATAGAAGTACAAAACGACCCATTTGCCCTTGAAATCGTGCAGGCTGACGTTCTTGCCTTCCTGCGATGGCAGTGTAAAGTCGGGAGCCTTGGTTCCGGCCACGGGCGCTTCGGCGGCGGGCACGGCGGTCACCACCAGCATCGCGACGGCCAGTGCGAGACCGAGAATCATAAGGGAAGTTTTCATGTGGGGTTCTCCTCTCGGTCCAGTTTACACGGATTGGCCGGTTCCTGGCGGTCTCCGTTCCGGTCTCCGGTTGTATACTAAATGACGTATCCAAAGGAGGTCCTGTGGCCGCTGTTAAATTTACTGTGAACGGAAAATCGCAAACGGTGGACGTAGTCCCGCAGATGCCGCTGTTGTGGGTGCTGCGCGACACGCTCGGCATGACTGGCACCAAATTCGGCTGCGGCATGGCGCTGTGCGGCGCCTGCACTGTACATATTAACGGCCAGCCGACCCGGTCCTGCGTCACGCAGGTCTCGACCGTCGCAGGCAAGAGCGTCACGACCATCGAAGGTCTCTCCTCCGATAACAGCCATCCGGTGCAGAAAGCCTGGATCGAGGCGGATGTGCCGCAATGCGGCTACTGCCAGTCGGGCCAGATTATGACCGCGGCGGCGCTGGTGGCTAAGACCGCCAATCCTACGGACAACGATATTGACGAAGCCCTGCGGGGCAACCTGTGCCGCTGCGGGACGTACCAGTCGATCCGCCAGGCAGTGCATCTCGCTGCGCGCTATCAGGCGCAGGCGAAAGGAGGCGCCCGATGAAAACGCTAACGAGCCTGAATCGCCGAAGCTTTCTGAAGACCGGAGCCGCGGTAGGCGGCGGGCTGCTGGTCGGCTTCCAATTGCCGGTGAAGGGCCAGGCGCAGACCGCCGGGCCGCTCACGCTGAACGCCTTTGTGAAAGTCGGCACCGACGATACCGTTACGCTCGAAATCCACAAGTCCGAGATGGGTCAGGGCACGGTGACTTCGCTTTCGCAGTTGCTGGCCGAAGAGCTGGAGTGCGACTGGAAGAAGATCCGCATCGAGTTTCCGGGTGTTGCGCCGGTGTATGGCGCTCCCATGATGGGGGCGTACGGAAGCTTGAGCATCCGGACTTCGTGGCAGCCTCTGCGCCAGGCCGGCGCGGCCGCGCGCGAGATGCTGGTGACGGCAGCGGCCCAGCAGTGGAAAGTCGACAAATCGCAGTGCCGCGCCGAGAACAACAGCGTGGTCAATACCGCCACCAACGCCCGGCTGACCTACGGAGCTCTGGCCGAAGCCGCGGCCAAAGTGCCCGCACCGGCCAACGTTCCGCTGAAGACGGCCGCCCAGTTCAAGCTGATCGGGACATCGCCCAAGCGCCTGGATACTCCCGCGAAGGTGAACGGCTCCATCGGATTCGGACTGGACGTGAAGCGTCCGGGGATGCTGTACGCATCGCTCGAGCGCTGCCCGGTATTCGAGGGCAAGGTCGCCAGCTTCGACGGCTCGAAGGCCATGGCCGTGCCGGGTGTCAAGAAAGTCGTGCAGATTTCGAACGGCGTCGCGGTGATCGCCGACAATACGTGGAGCGCGATGGAAGGCCGCAAGGCTCTGGTCATCAAGTGGGACGAAGGCAAGTGGGCCAACGTGTCCACACCGGCCCTGCGCCAGGAATGGGCGGGTCTGGCCGCCAAGCCGGGCGTGTCGATGAAGAAAGCGGGCGATGCCGCCGCCACCTTCGACGGCGCCGCCAAGAAAGTGGAAGCGGTCTACGAAGCGCCGTATCTTTCGCATGCTCCCATGGAACCTCTGAACGCCACCGTTCAGGTGCGCGCGGACGGCTGCGATATCTGGGTGGCTTCGCAGATTCAATCGTTAGCGCAGCAGACCGCCGCCATGGTCACCGGACTGCCGGCCGAGAAGTGCCTGGTCCACACGCAGTATCTGGGCGGCGGATTCGGGCGGCGCGGCGGCGCGGATTACGTCACCGAAGCGGTGGAGATCGCCAAAGCGATGTCGCCCACGCCGGTGAAACTCACCTGGACGCGCGAAGACGACTTGCAGCACGATACCTATCGTCCGGCTTCCTATGTGAAGTTCGCGGCAGGCCTGGACGCGCAGGGTACGCCTGTTTCGTTCAGCGCGAAGGTGGTCTGTCCTCCCTTCGGAGGCAACGGCACGGCGGTCGAAGGCATCCAGGACATGCACTACGCGATTCCGAACGTGGCCGTCGATTTCGTCGCTCCCGACACCGGGACGCCGGTGAGTTACTGGCGTTCGGTGGGCTACTCGCAGAATACCTACTTCATGGAGTCGTTCCTGGATGAGATGGCCGCCGCAGCCGGAAAGGATCCGGTGGAATTTCGCCGCCAGCTGCTGGCGGGAACTCCGCGCCTGTTGAACGTGCTGAATGTCGCGGCGGAGAAGTCCGATTGGGGCAAGGCGCTGCCGGCCGGGCGATTCCGCGGCGTCGCGGTCGTCAACAACATTGGCAGCTTCAACGCGCAGGTGGCCGAAGTCTCGGTCAATCAGGGCAAGGTCAAGGTGCATCGCGTGGTCTGCGCGGTGGATTGCGGCCAGGTGATTAACCCGGCCATCATTGAAGCGCAAATCCAGAGCGGCATCGTGTACGGCCTGAGCACCGTGACCAAGCTCGGCATCACGCTCGATAAAGGGCGCGTAGTGCAGAAGAACTTCAACAACTACGACCCGATTCGCATCGATGAGATGCCAGTGGTGGAAGTGCACATCGTGCCGAGCAACGCCAATCCCGGCGGCATCGGCGAGGCCAGCACGCCGACCATCGTTCCGGCGGTGGTGAACGCGGTGTACGCGGCCACGAAAAAGCGCGTGAGGATGCTGCCGATCAAGGCCGCAGATCTCGTATAAAATTCAGCCGCAGATAAACGCGAATAAACGCAAATGTGTATTTGCGGCCTTATTTGCCGACCAGGTGTCCGAGGTCTTTCTCGTTCTCATCGCACACGTACTCGATCAGGTCGGTGTCCGGGGTTGCGGTGAACTCGAGCTTAACGGTCCACGGCTTGGTGTAGGCCTTGGGATCGTCG
>DATIRX010000159.1:0-3778 GCA_035469225.1 Bryobacteraceae bacterium | reverse complement strand
TTCTCGTCAAAGGCCCGAATCCGGTAGTCCTCATCGGTGTTGACGATGCCGAACCTGGCGGACTCGGATGGATTGATGCGCGTGGTGGCCACGGTCACGTCCGCGCCGCGGCCCACGTGCCAGTCGAGCATGTGGGCGTAGTTCATCTTGTACACATGGTCCGCCGAGAGAATCAGAACATAGGGCAGGTGCTCTTCGACGATGCTCTGCATGTTCTGATATACAGCGTCGGCTGTACCCAGATACCAGGTGTTGCGAAGACGCTGCGTGGGCGGCACCGCTTCGATGAACTGCCCGAGCTCGGGAGAAAGAATGTTCCACACCTGCCGGATATGCCGGTTCAGACTCAAGGCTTTGTATTGCGTCAGGACGTAGATTTTGTTGAGTCCCGAATTCAGGCAGTTGGAAAGTGTCAGATCGATTAAGCGATAGATGCCGCCGAACGGCATCATCGGCTTGGGTTCATTGCGGGTAAGAGGAGCCAGGCGCTCGCCAGCACCTCCGGCTAATAAGATTGTGAGGATACCTTCCACGGAATTCCTTACTGGAGATTAAGGACAGGACACAGGCAGCGTTCAGGAACGCATTCGGATTTCCTGTTCCGCACGATACCAGTCGTCTTCGGCTGATCCCCCGATGCCGCCACGCGCTTCCCAAAAGGCATAGGCGAGTCTCGCGATGTCGTCTGTCGAAGGTGTCTTATGGGAAGAAACCCCCGCAGACTCAGCGGTTATCTTGGGTTTTGACCGAGTGGTCCCTCTTCGAGGAACCGGGGGGCTAAGACTCTTCGGGCCGCCGCCCTTTGGATTCGTCTTCACGCGCTGCCTCCCTCCTTGAATGCGGGCTAATGAAAAACCCCTTCCACGTAGAGGGCCCAGAGGGCAACATGCCGCTCTGCCGCAATTGTCCTCCCATTCGGTACGCCTGTCAAGGTTTTATCTGCTGCCCCGGCTGCGAGCGAAACGCAATTCGTTCCTCGTGAAACCGGAGAACGATGCGCTTGCGCAACTCATGCTGCACCAGAAATTGGTCCGCGTAGTCTGCCACATGGCAGCCCACGGTGAAATCCATGGAAGTCTCTCCGAATCCGGGGATCAGCCGCACGGATGGTGCGGGATCATGCAAGAGCCCGGGAACCTGGCCGGCGGCAGCGGTGGCGATTTCGGTGAGAATCCGCTCCACCTGGCTTGGGTCGGAATGGTAGGCCACAGGAACCGTGATCGCGACGCCCATGCTCGGTGTGGGAAGACGGTAATTGGTGACGATACTTTGTGAAAGCTTACTGTTGGGAATGAAGATCAGGTTGCCGGCGCTTTCCTCGAGCGTGGTGCTCCGCCAGCCAATATCCTGCACGTAGCCGCTTTGCCCGGCGTCGATTTTGATGAAATCGCCAATACGGATCTGGCGCGCCACACTCACATAGAAACCGGCGAACAGGTTGGACAAGGTGTCCTGAAGCGCCAGTGCGACGGCCAGACCGCCGACGCCCAGGGCAGCCAGAATCGCCCGGATATCCACTTCGAAGACCTGCTGCAGCAAGGTCAGGCAGCCCAGGATTCCGATGATCAGGCCGGCCAGGACCTGCGTGAGCGTTCCAACCGGCAGCACTCCCTCGAGTTTTGAGGTATAGACCCGGATCATGCGCCGACTGAGCCGGGCCAGGACCATGGTTAGAGAAATAATCCACAAGGCCAACAGCAGCTTGCCTGTCCAGCGCGTTACCCCGCGCGGCAGCGCCGAGTATTCCGTGGCCAGATGAATGGCCAGAATCAGGAGCCATAACAGGAAAGGACCGTGCAGGGAATCGATCAGAATGTCGTCGGCGCGCGTCTTGGTGGACTCGGCCCAGCGGCGAAGGCGGGTGAACACGATGCGGCGGAACACCCATCCCAATACCAGCACGGAGGCGAAGAGAACGGCAGGACGTAGCAATTCCTTCCAGTTCTCAACAATGTACTGCGCGATCTGCTGTGTCATTGCTGGATCACCCGAGGTTCCGTGCCGCTGCGCTTCACGTAATTTCAGATTACGATGAAACCGGAGGTTCTAGAAAAGATGTTACGTTCCACCCTTCATTTGGCCGTAGGAGGAGTGTTGATGGCCGTTCTGGCTGCAACCGCTCTCGCGCATCACGGATGGACCGGCTACGACGAGCAGAAGACCCTGACGGTTACGGGCGTAATCCGCGAATCGTCCTGGGAGAATCCGCATGGGCTGATTCGATTACAGGCAGATGAGGGCAAGGGCAAGACCTGGCTGGTCTACCTGGCGCCCCCCTCCCGAATGGAATCGCGCGGCTTGCAAAAAGACCTGATCAAGGTCGGGGCCACGGCAACTGTGATCGGCTATCCCAACCGCACCATCGCCGACGAAATGCGTGCCGAGAAAATCACGGCCGGCGGGAAGACCACGGAGCTGCGGTAATCAGATGTCGCCCTTGCGCATCTGATCGGCCAAGTATTCGGATGCGCGCATGGAAAGCGACAGGATGGTCATGGTGGGGTTCTGCGAACCCCCGCTGACGAAACTGCTGCCATCGACGACGAATAGATTCTTGATATCCCAGCTCTGGTTCCACTTGTTGAGCACGCTGGTCTTGGGATTCTCGCCCATCCGGCACGTGCCCAATTCGTGAATGCTGTAACCGGGAGGGAAGGGCCGATCCTGCCGGGCCAGCACTTCCCATCCGCAAGCGCGGCACAGTTCCGCCATGGTGTCGATGGCGTTCTTGGCCATGTTGAATTCGTTGCTGCCGTAGCGGGCCTGGACATGCAGCACCGGGATGCCCCAGGCGTCGGTTACATCCTTGTTTATGCGCACATGGTTTTCGAAGCGCGGCAGAACTTCCCCCATGCACGTGCCTGAAAATCCGGTTCCGCGATGTGCGTCAATCGCTTCGTCCAGGGCCTTGCCGTATTGCGGGAAAAACTTTGCGTCCGGCGTGCCGCCCGCGCTGAAATCGAACGCATACCCGCGCAGGAAATCCTTCTCCTTGGTCTGCAGGTTGCGGAACCGCGGAATATAGCCGCCGCCTGAAGCATAGCCCGCCGGCGCGGTTTTATTTCGAACCTCCGGCATCACCGCCTGCACGCTCTGCGTGATGTAGAACTGGTCGTGCAGATAATGGCCCAGCACGCCGCTCGAGTTGGCGATCCCCGAATTCAGCAGGATGCGCGTGCTCTCCAGGCAGGATGCGCCCAGCACGACGACCTTGGCTTTGGCATGCATTTCGCGGCGCGAGTGGCGGTCCAGGAAATTCGCCCCGGTGACGCGGCCGGTATTCTTATCGACGGTGAGATCGCGCACCACCGCGTCCGGGACGATGGTCAGGTTCCCGGTCGCCAGCGCGTCCGGCAGCAGAAGATTGAGCGAGCTGGCCAGTGGTCCGCGGCCAAGCGAACTGCGCATCTTGGTAACCACGATGTTGCGCTTACCCGCTTCGCCGATAAATTTCTGAACCGCCGGACTCCAAGGCGTGTTGTCCTCGATGAAGTTTCCGTCGGGGAGCTGCTTCAAACCTTCCTTGCGGCCGCGCACACGGAAGATCGGCTCTACCTGGTCGTAGTAGGGAGCCAGGTCCGCCAGGCTGATGGGCCAGTTGTCGCCGAATCCATCGTGATCTTTGCCTTTGAATTCGTAATCGCTCATGCGGAACGACATGCGCGACCAGAACAAAGACTTGCCGCCGACGTAGCGCACCCGAACCCAATTGAACGGCGCGCTGGGATCGTGCGTATAGGGAACCTGTTGTTCGTCCACCCACTGATTGGCGTTGTAC
>DATIRX010000158.1:0-3102 GCA_035469225.1 Bryobacteraceae bacterium | reverse complement strand
CCTGGCCAAGCGGATTGGTTATCCGAGGGCCCCCATGAATGCGCTCACGCTGAACCAGGTGCCTTCCGCATTTGTGGAACAGAAGAGCCTGAACGCGGTCCAGAAGCGCCACCACGTGCGCGTCTGGCAGTACCCGGGGAGGACCGATATCTGGCTGGCGGCCGCGGCGGAAGATGTCGGATTCAGATTTCGAAGGTTGCACTGGACCCATTCCACCGATCCCAGCATCGATAGCGAACGGGCCAAAGTAGTGAACGATCTGGCTTTTTCCGGTTGCGTCGAGGCAGCCGGATTATTGTCGCGCGATTCCAAGGACCTGGTGCAGGATCCCAACGCCGAGTACCCGATCATAACGGACGGAGACATCGCGCTAGTCCGTTTGAACGACTGCGTGAATCCCCGGCCGATGGCGGGCGTGAGGGGAACATCCGCGTCTCCTCAGCGGGGGCGGGCGGCTCGCACGCTGGCTGTGTTCCGCGATGAACTTGCAAGATCCAACATCGTATTCGCAACCTACAATACCCTGAGGTTTCTCGGAAGGCACAGGACGGAGCCCAAAAATACGCACGCACAAGTTGTCAATGGCGGGCCACGTGAACTGGATTGGCTCCCACCTATCCCGCCGCGGGACAACCTTCCGCTTCAGTGACCGGTTGCCAGACCAAAGGGGACTGCGGTGGGTGGAGTAAACAACAGATTCCATCGCGTTTGGGTCTGGTCGCACATCTGAGGGCAGGACTAAATCGCATCCCATTGAAAACCATAGCCTTCTGCTGTGGTCCCCCATTTGCTTCGTTCGTTACGAAAGGAGGCCCCAGATGTATGGCTGGCTATTCCAGAATTCCGAGGCGGTTTTGATCGCCCTGGCGGTGGTGCTGGTTATCCTCGCGGTGGCGGCGATTCGCAGTGCTGCGCGACTACGGGTTTTGGGGGGTCCAGGGGAATCCGATCCTTTGGAGGATCAGTACATCCACGGCAGAATTGACTTTGAAGCCTACCAGGAGGCCAAACAGCACCACGCCCACGTGCATTGAACCAGTTTATCTGCCGCATTTGGGCAGGCTATACTCCCTCCTGGATGGTATCTACTCAGAGCGGAGTCTCAAGAGATGACCAACAAGCAAAAGAGTAAGCAGCAAAACGAACACGGTCACCAGAACCAGGAACCCAAGAAGGGTCAGAATCCAAACGACCCACAGAATCGTGAGCGTGATCCCGATCACAGGCGCCAGGATCCGCGGCAACAGGAAAAGCAGCCCGAGCGTTAGTTTGCTTCTCAACTCGGCAACTCGGGTGAATCCGTACCTGAGTCACGGAACAGCAGAGACTCGCTTCCGCTCACGTCGGCTCACAGCCGCCAGCGGGACTCGCTCCCAAGGTGCTATTGGCCCATCCACCGCCTGAAATGTTGGATTCGTCTTGACGGGCTTCCGTTTGCTTACCAGCTCTAGTCGTTCTGGATCACGTTGACGAAGTTTCAGTTTAAGGTGCGTGAGTTCATACGCGAGCTGTCCCTTGGTGACCAGGATGGCGACTCTGCCGCGCCGCATGGCAATTTTCGAAACATCAAAGAGGTAGCCGCGTTCCGCCGCTTCGTCGGCCACACTCCAAAGGTAGTTTGCAATGGCGCGCGTGGGATGGGCGGATTGTCGAAATCGATCGAGTTGCGGGTGGCGGCGGTAACCCTTGGTCGCTCCAGCCAAAACCTTCTGGGCAAGCAGCGCCTCGCGCCACAAGGCAACCAGCCCTGCCCGGTCTAACAACGAGGGATGAAGGGACCATAGCCGCATTGGGAACCTCCCTCTATTTTCAGGCCTGGCGCGTCATGGCGCACGCCCGATGGCGCCAACGCGTCGGGAACATGTCTGAAAGTCACGGAAGTCGGATGCTACAGTAGCGTTTGTGTCGGACCGAGGGTGGAGTTGGGTGATCCGCGGCGCGCTGGCCTGGTATTGCCTGATGGCCATCCTCCTGATCGGGGCAAAGCCGGGGTTCGACTATGACGAGGCGATCGACGTGCGCGGCGCCGTCCAGTTGCGGCACTCACACGAAGAACTCCAACTTCCCCATCAACCGCAGTCCTGGTTCTGCCTGAAGCAGCACTGCCTGCCGCTGATGAGCGCGCGCTATATCGGGGCGATCAAAGAGTACATCTGCATTCCGTTGTTCGCGGTGTTCGGACCAAGCGCGGAGCTGGCCCGGCTGGTGGCGACGATGCTGGGCGCACTGGGGATCTTCGGTGTCGCGACGCTGCTGCGGAGGCAGGTGAGCGCCCCGGTGGCCGCGGCGGCGGCGTGGGCGATGGCGGTTCATCCGTCGTATGTCGGTATGACGGTGCTGGATAACTCGGCGTTTTCGCCCTGGATGGCCGCATTCGGGTTGCTGTGTATCGCATCATCGGTCTACCTTCAGCATCCGAGTCCGCGCACGGCATTCTGGGTGGGCGTAACCGTGGGGCTGGGCGTGTGGGCCAGAGCGAACTATGTCTGGCTGCTGGCGGCGCTGTGCGCGGCGCTACTGATTTCGGCAGGACGCCGGCTGTTGTCGGTGCCGTTCACGCACTTAAAGTGGACCATCGCGGGCGGGCTGGCGGGCGGTTTTCCGTTTTTGGCATATCAGGTGTTGTCGCACGGCGGCACCTGGGAGGCGCTGGGCATGTTCCAAGCCACGGGCAGCCGGTTCCAACTCTTGCGGGATCGCCTGGGGATGCTGGCGGAAGCGGTCTTCCGGGATGGCGAGCGGCGCCGCATCTGGGGCGGTCCGGATCTGCCCCAGTGGCAACTGTGGCTGTTCCCTGCGGTGATCGTAGGGAGCTGTATCGTATGCATCCTTTGGCGGCAGAGGCGCGGATTCCTGCCGCGCACGGCCGCTCTGACTCTTCTGGTCTTCACCGCTGTTCTATTGTTGACCGGGGTCGAAGTGGCGGAGCACCACATGGTTACGCTGATCCCTATCGCAGTCGCCGTGGTGGTGCTGGCCGGATGGGAATTGCTGCATCGATACAGGCCGGCGCGGGTGGGACTGGCGGCCTTCGCGGCTGTGTATCTCGGATCGGCGCTGTACTGGCAGTTTGCGACCTTGCATGGCCTTCGGAAGACGGGT
>DATIRX010000157.1:0-5698 GCA_035469225.1 Bryobacteraceae bacterium | reverse complement strand
CGTGGAAGAACACGTCCAGCAGATCCAGCGGACGCGCGCGGCTTATCGCGAGCACCGCGCCAAACAGACGGCTCAAGCCCCTGTGCAACCCTAACGGGTACCATAGCGAAGAATGGTTCGTTGGAAGTCGCAAGGACTCCTGATGGCGGTCGCGCTGGCCTTCGTGGCGGCGGGCATGCTGTTCGTTCCGCGGCTGGGCATTGGAGCCGAGGAAGCGATCCTCACCAACGGCATCTACGATCACGGCGATCCCTGGTATTCCTGGAAATTCGCCGGATCCGAGCTGCCCATCATGCTGCTCGGCTACCTGGGCGCGATCAAGGCCTGGTTCTACAATGGCCTGTTCCTGTTCATCCCGCCGCGCCCCATCGCCCTGCGGCTTCCGATGCTGCTGCTGACTGCGGGCACCCTATGGATTTTCTTCGAGCTGCTGGACCGCACCATGAGCCGGAGGGCCGCATGGATCGGAACACTGCTGCTGGCAACGGATACCAGCTATCTGCTTCTGAACACCGCAGATTACGGGCCGGTTACTCTTCAGTTCGTTTTCAAGCTGGCGGCTCTACTGCTGCTGGTGCGGTTTCACACGAACGGATCGAAAGAAGAACTGGGGTGGGCGTTTTTCCTTTTGGGTCTGGCCTTGTGGGATAAAGCCGTCTTCGCCTGGGTGTTGTTCGGACTGGTCGCCGCTGCAGCTGCGGTCTTCCCGGGTGAGATTCGGAGGCATTTCAATAAAGCGAATGTTCTGGTGGCGGGATCGGCCCTGCTGGCCGGCGCGCTGCCGCTGGTGATCTATAACATCGCGCGGCCGCTCGAAACGCTGCGGAGCAACGCGCGCCCCGAGCAGACATCGATCGTGGCGGACCAACTGCGCCGCACCATGGATGGATCCGTGATGTTCGGGTTCATGACTGCAACAGACCCTGGACCGCAGCCGGGCCAGCCGAACCATTGGTATCAGAAACTCTCGCTCACGGCCAGCGGCTGGACCGGACATCCACATCACAATGCGATGCTCATCGCCGCCGCAGCGTGCGTTCTTTCGCTGATCTTTTTGTGGAACTCGGCGGTGCGAAAGCCGATCTTATTCGGCCTGATCGCCTGCGCAGCCGCCTGGCTCCCCATGATCCTGACGGCGGCGCCCGGCGCAGCCGCGCAAAACGCGATCCTCTTATGGCCGTTCCATCTGATTCCGATCGCGGCGGTGCTGGCGCAGCTTCCCGCCCTGCGCGTCGCCATCGTGACGGCGCTGCTGTGCGCCTCTAACCTGGCCGTGACCAACCAGTATTACGCCGACCTGGTTCGCAACGGACCGGCCATCCGCTGGACGGACGCGATGGACCCGCTGCAGCGGTATCTGGCGGATTCCCGCGCGCGGCGGATTGTCGCCGCCGATTGGGGATTCATCGAAACCATGAATCTGCTGAGCGAAGGCGAATTGCCGATGTACTACGCCGACACCAGCAACGATCAGGCCATTGAAGCCATGCTGCGCGATTCGTCGAACGTATTCGTTGCGCACGCGGCGGGTTTCGCGTTTCACCCGCAGGAGCGGGCCGCCATCGAAGGGGTCGCCCGGCGCGAACAGTACCAGCAGGAACCGCTCACCACGATTCTGGATCGCAATGGGAGGCCGGCGTTTGACGTTTTCCGCTTCCGGAAGCTTCACCTGTAATATCTGCGGCGGCGCATGCGAACGTCCCTCTGCGGCACCGGGACGCGAGGTGCCGGGGTGCCCCGTGTGCGGATCCACCATCCGCCTGCGGAGCCTGATCGCGCTGCTGTCGCGCGAAATCTTCGGCGTCGAGCTGGCCCTTCCCGATTTCCCGGTGCTCAAGGGCGTGCGCGGGATGGGCATGAGCGATCCTCCGGAGCTGGCCCAGCGGCTGGCGGAAAAGTTCGATTACATCAATACGTTCTATCATCAGGAACCGCGCCTGGATATTGTGAATCCGCAGCCGGAACAACTTGGCCGCTACGACTTCATCGTGTCGAGCGAGGTCCTGGAGCATGTCCCCCCGCCCGTCGAGCGGGCCTTTGCGAATCTGAACCGGATGCTCAAACCGGACGGGCTGCTGCTGCTGACGGTGCCGTATAGGATCGACGGCCGCACCGCGGAGCATTTTCCCCAGCTGCACGAATACGCTCTGGCCGCACCCGGCGGGCGGACGGTATTGGTGAACCGCCGGCGCGACGGGTCGCTGGAGGTATTCGAGAACCTTTCGTTCCACGGCGGCGATGGATCGACATTGGAAATGCGCGTGTTCACGGAAGCATCATTGAAGGACATCCTGGCGGCTGCGGGATTCGCGCAGGCGCACATCGGTTCGGAGAATGTGCCGGAATTCGGAGTGGATCACAGCGAGACCTGGTCGCTGCCCATAGTCGGCCGCAAGGGAAGTTTTCGACCGCCTTCCGCCGAAATTGCCGCAGCCTACGGTGGCGCGGTTCGCAAGAGCGCGGCGCTGGCGCGAGAGCTGGAGTTTTACCAACGGGCTCACCAGGCGGCTCTAGAGCGCGCCAGTAAGCTCGACGCCGATCTCGAAGCGCGCACACACTGGGCTCGCAAAATCGAAACCGAGCTGGAGGAGCGCACGCGGTGGGCCCTGGGGCTCAAACAGGAAAAAGAAGCCGCCCTGGCCGACTTTGCGCGCGGGGTGGCAGAAGCGGAAAACGCGCAGCTCCACATTCACCGGCTGGAAAAAGAATTGGCGGAGGCCCGGGCCGCGCGCGCGGCCTTGGAAGCGCGTTTCTGGACGCGGGTGGGCCGAAAACTCGGATCCGTCTGAGCCCCTTGCGTACGCGCCGGCCAGGGCGTATGATTCTCCAGCTTTAGCATCATCCGATTCGCAAAGGAGAGACTATGGGAAGAATCAATCTCGGCCGTGTGGTTCTGGGCGGCGTCGTTGCGGGGATCGTGGCAAATATTCTGGGCTATCTGGTGGATGGCGTGTTGCTCGCGCCGCGATGGACCGCAGCCCTGCAAGCGTTGGGAAAGGCGGATTTGTCAACCAACCAGATCCTTGCATTTAACGTCCTGGGACTGGCCTACGGGATCTTTGCCGTTTGGCTGTATGCCGCCATTCGCCCGCGGTACGGGGCCGGACCGAAAACTGCACTGTGCGCCGGGCTAGCCGTGTGGGTGGCGGGTGTGTTGCTGCCCAACGCCGGGCTGATGGGGGTCACCGGACTGTTCCCCTCCGACCTGACCGTGATGTCCACTCTGGCAGGCGTAGTGGAATGGAGCGCGGCCATCCTGGCGGGCGCATCCCTCTACCAGGAAACGGCCGAAGCGGCGCGCAGCATGTCGGCACGCGCGTAAACGCGCCAGGGACCGCGCGGGACGGGCGGGCGCGGCCATCCCGGCGGGCAGGACCTCGCCCTCCGGATGGCGTAGTATAGCCGGGAGGAGTGTGCGATGGAACTACCGGCCCTTATACCGTTGGTGTTGGTCATCCTGTACGTGATTTCCAGCATCAAGATTCTGGCGGAATACGAACGCGGCGTGATCTTTCGGCTGGGCCACGTGCTGCCAGCGCCCAAGGGTCCCGGCGTGGTTCTGGTGTTTGCGCCCATTGACCGGATCGCGCGCATCTCCCTGCGGGTGGAGACCATGGAGGTGCCGGCCCAGGATGTGGTCACGCGCGACAACGTGACGCTCAAGGTGAACGCGGTCATCTATTTCCGCATCGTGGATCCGATCAAAGCCATCATTGAAGTCGCCAATTATCTCTATGCGACGTCGCAGCTGGCGCAAACCACTCTGCGGAGCGTGCTGGGCGAAGTGGAGCTGGATGAGCTGCTGAGCCAGCGGGAGAAACTCAACGTCAAGCTGCAGAGCGTGCTGGACCAGCACACCGGGCCGTGGGGCATGAAAGTGACCATGGTGGAGGTCAAGCAGGTGGATCTGCCCGAGTCCATGATCCGGGCCATCGCACGCCAGGCCGAGGCCGAGCGCGAGCGCCGGGCCAAGATTATTCATGCCGAAGGCGAAGTGGGCGCCGCGGCGAACCTGGAAAAAGCGGCCGAGATGATGGCCCGCCAGCCCATCGCCATCCAGCTCCGGTACCTGCAGACCCTGGTCGAAATCGGCACGGAGAAGAACACCACAGTTGTGTTCCCGCTGCCGATGGATATACTCTCAAATTTGTCGAAGCTGCTGGAAAAATCCGCAAGGGAAGCCTAAGTGCCAAGGAACGAAGGCGGCGAGTTTGAGCTGATTCTCGGGAACCGCCAGTTGATGAGCGTGTTCTTTATCGTGGTGATCCTGCTGGGCGTGTTCTTCGCCATGGGCTACATCGTGGGCCGGAATTCCTCGCCGGTCACGGGACCGGAGATTGCGGCCCGCCGGCCGCCCGAGAGCAAGGCGTTGGTCGAGACGCCTCCTCCGCAGCGCGAAAGTCCTGCTCCCGAAGCGCCCACGGCAACCGCGTCGCAGCAAGGTCCCGCGGTCACGCCTGCGGCACGGCCCGAACCCGCGGCCCCCGTTCCTGTGAAGCAATCCGCGCGGGTGGATTCATCGGCACAGCCGGAATCCGGGAAAACCTACCTGCAGCTCTCGGCGATTGACCACGACGCAGCCGAGCTCATGGTGGAGCTTCTGCGTAAGAAGCGTTTCCCCGCGATCACCGCCGAAGTTCCGGAGAAGCCCGGCGTGTTTCGCGTGCTGGTGGGACCGGTCGCCGAAGCCGATGTGACCAAGATCCGTACCGATCTGCAAAACGCCAGCTTCCCGGGCAAGGATGCCATCAAGCGAACGTTCTAGCAGGCGATGGATGCACTGGTTCAACTGACGCCTGCCGTTCCGCGTTTGCCCGCCTGGCTGCGCGCGCCTCGCACCCATTTTGAATCCGTTCATCAACTGAAGACCGAATTACGGCGGCTGAATCTGCACACGGTGTGCGAATCGGCCCGCTGCCCCAATCTGCATGAGTGCTTTCATCGCGGCGCCGCAACCTTCATGATCCTGGGCAACCTCTGCACGCGCGGTTGCGGATTCTGTTCGGTGCCCAAGAGCCGCCACCCCGGCGCGCTCGATCCGCAAGAGCCGGGTCATGTGGCGCGCATGGCACGGACCATGCAGTTGCGGCACGTCGTGATCACCAGCGTCAATCGCGATGACCTTGCCGACGGCGGATCGGCGCACTTTGCCGCTACCGTTCGCCAGGTGCGCGCAGCGCTGCCGGAGGCGCGCGTGGAGGTTCTGACTCCCGATTTCCAGGGCGACCGCGCGGCTGTCGCTCGCGTGCTCGACGCCGGGCCCCACATCTTCAATCACAACATGGAAACCGTTCCGCGGCTGTATCGGCGCGTCCGGCCGCAGGCGGATTACCGCCAATCGCTGGATGTGCTTCGGTTCGCGAAACAACATCGGCCTGACGCTCTTACGAAATCCGGCGCGATGCTGGGTTTGGGTGAGACGGCGGACGAAGTGCATCGGCTGTTGCAGGATCTCCGCGGAGCCGATGTGGACATCGTCACGCTCGGTCAGTATCTGCAACCGGCACGCCGCAATCTGCCGGTGGCCGAATTTATTCCGCCGGCGCAGTTCGACGCGTATCGCGACTTCGGCCTCTCGCTGGGATTCAAGACTGTGTTCAGCGGGCCTCTGGTGCGCAGTTCCTACATGGCGGACCATATCGGGAGCGGACAGCCCGCGTGAATCTCGCGCTGTCATTGGCGTCGGCCGTCCTGCTGG
>DATIRX010000156.1:0-5252 GCA_035469225.1 Bryobacteraceae bacterium | reverse complement strand
GACGCTCATCCGCGAGGTTCCCGATTACCCCAAACCGGGCATCCTCTTTTACGACATCACCACGCTGCTGAAGCACCCCAGCGGACTGCGGGCGGTGATCGACGCGCTGCGCGCCCATTTCGCAGGCCATGGAATCGACCGCGTGGTGGGAATCGAAGCGCGCGGATTCATTTTCGCTCCCGCTGTTGCGTACGCGTTGAGCGCCGGCTTCGTGCCGATGCGCAAGCCGAAGAAGCTCCCCGCACCCACCGAGCGCGTCGAGTACGATCTGGAGTACGGCACGGATGCTGTCGAAGTCCATCGCGACGCGATCGAGCCGGGGCACAACGTTCTGATCGTGGACGACGTGCTGGCCACCGGCGGAACTGCCGCCGCGGCGGCCAAGCTGGTGGAGAAGCTCGGCGGCAAAGTGGCCGGATTGAGTTTCGTCATCGAGCTGGACGGGCTCAATGGCCGCGACAAGATACCCGGCTACGACGTGCAGACCCTGCTGCATTATTGATGCGATCTGGTGATGGCGAATTGGCCGGTCGCTAACGCTCGCGGTTCGGTGCATGGGGCCGGGCGAGGCATGCCTCGCCCCTACCACATGCAGAATCCATGATTAGGCGGGCGACGGTCCAATCCCTTGCGAAGATCAACCTGGATCTGCGCGTCCTGGACAAACGCGCCGACGGCTTCCATGAGCTTCGGACGGTCTTTCAGACCATTTCGCTGGCGGATACCCTGGATATCGAATACCAGGCCGGGCGGCGGACGGCCATCACCATCGAGGATCCCCTGGCGATCGCCGACAATCTGGTGGTCAAGGCCGCGCGAGCTGTGCTGGACGCTTTAAAGATCCACGCGCGGGTGCATTTTCGCCTGCGGAAGCGGATCCCGATGGGCGGGGGTCTGGGTGGAGGATCTTCCAATGCCGCGGCGGTACTGCTGACACTTCCGGTACTGACGGGAAAATTACTGGAGACGCAGAAAATCGCCGAAGAGCTGGGCAGTGATGTTCCGTTCTTCTTAACCGGCGGGACCGCCCTAGGCATCGGCCGCGGGACCGAAGTCTATGAATTGGCGGAGCTAGCGCCGGAGCCGATTCTGGTGGTGTCGAGCGGATTGCATGTGGCGACCGGGCCGGCGTATCAGGCCCTGGACATTCGAGCCGGCGCCCGGGGTTTGACGGCAGCCGATTCGTCTAGTAGAATTAATAGTTTCCGAGCCTTTGTTGGATTGCTGGCGAGTGGGCATTCGGCAGGGGCGGCGAGTCCGTTCAGCGCGAACGATTTCGAGGCGGTCGTTTTCCGTCAGTATCCCCTGCTCCCGACGATTGGGCGAAAGTTGTCGAAGCTGGGTGCGGCTGGCGTGCGGATGACCGGAAGCGGCTCGGCGATCTTTGGAATATTCGGGGCTCGCGCGGAGCGGGATCTGGCCGAAACGGTACTGAAGGGGAAATACTTGGTGATGCCGGCGTCGCTGGTTAGCCGGGAAGCTTATCGCCGGCTGTGGCGGCGTCAGTTGAGCCAGCATATTCGCGGTGACAAAAGTTTATGGCCGCTGCAAAGCCGGTACGCAAAATGAGGTTTAACCACTTCAAGGTTTTCTCGGGCAACGCCAATCCCGTTCTGGCGAAAGAGATCTGCTATGAGCTCGGCTGCCAGCTGGCTGTGGCCAATGTGAAGCAGTTCTCGGACGGCGAAGTCCACCTGCAGATTCAGGAGAATGTCCGCGGCGCGGACGTTTTCGTGGTCCAACCGACCTGCCGGCCGGTGGATACGAACCTGATGGAGCTGCTGCTGATGATGGACGCGCTGAAGCGCGCGTCGGCGGAACGTATCACCGCAGTGTTACCCTATTATGGGTATGCCCGGCAGGACCGCAAGGACCGGCCGCGTATGCCGATTTCGGCACGCCTGGTTGCGAGTCTGATTGAACGGGCCGGCGCGGATCGTGTTCTGGCGCTGGACTTGCACGCGGCTCAGATTCAGGGATTTTTCGACGGCCCCGTGGATCATCTGTTCGCTGCTCCGGTGATGGTGGATTATTTCAGCGAGCTGGGGGGCGAAGGATTAACGGTGGTTTCCCCCGATGCGGGCGGCGTGGAACGCGCCCGGGCGTTCGCCAAGCGCATGGATTCGCCGCTGGCGATCATCGACAAACGGCGGACGGATGTGAATGTGGCCGAAGTGATGCATATCATCGGCGATGTCTCGGGCCAGCACTGTCTGATTGTGGACGATTTGATCGACACGGCGGGCACGCTGGTGAAAGCCACGGAAGCGCTGCTGGAACAGGGCGCGCGGAGTGTCCGGGCCTGTGCGACGCACGCGGTGCTGTCGGGGCCGGCGGTAGACAGGATTGAGAGTTCGGAGATTACGGAAGTGGTAGTGACCAATTCCATCCCGCTGTGCGGGCAAGCGGACAATTGCGACCGGATCAAGCAGCTTTCGGTGGCGCCGCTGCTGGCCAAGGCGATTCAATCGATCCACGAAGACGGATCGGTCAGCACGTTATTTGTTTAGGTTAAGGAAGAGATCAGAGTATGGCAAACGATATTACGGTCGCGGCTGAGCCGCGTACTTTGCGTGGGAAGAACGAGGCGCGGCGGCTGCGTGCGACCGGATCGACGCCGGCGGTGGTGTATGGAGTCGGCCAGGAGACGTTCGCCGTCTCCGTCAATCCCAAGGAAGTCAGCAGGATTCTGCGCAGCAAGACGGGACACAATACGATCTTCACGTTGGCCGTAAACGGCGGCGAGAACACTCCGGTGATGATCGTGGACTGGCAGAAGGATCCGGTCAAGGACAACCTGCTGCACGTCGATCTGAAGCGCATCGATCTGACGGTGCGGCTGGTGGTAAAGGTGCCGGTGCACACGGTGGGCGAGCCCGAAGGCGTCAAGATCCAGGGCGGCTTGCACGAAATCGTCACGCGCGAAATCGAAGTCGAATGCCTGCCGAACGAGATTCCGGAGGATCTGACGGTGGATGTATCGGGGTTGAGCATCGGCCAGAGTATCCGCGCCGGCGAAGTGGTGCTGCCCGGATCGGTCAAGCTGGTGAGCCCGGCCGACGCCGTGATTTCACACGTCGTCACCATGCGGGCGGAAGAAGTAGTCGCGCCGGTGGCGGGAGCGGAAGCCGCCGGACCGGCTGCTGCAGCCGAGCCCGAAGTGATCAAGAAGGGCAAGAAGGAAGAGGAAGACGAAGCCGCCGACGAGAAGAAGAAGAAATAAGCAAGGGCCAGCGGCCGGGCGCCAGGGGCCAGTCCGAAGATGCCAGTCGAGTTTCTCATTGTGGGGCTGGGCAATCCGGGCGAGGAATACGAGAACACGCCGCATAACCTGGGCTTCATGGTGATCGACCGGCTGGCGGGATCGCACGCGATCCGGGTAAGCCGGAAAGAGAACATGTCGCTGGTGGGGCTGGGCGACATCGCAGAAAAGCGGCTGGCGCTGGCCAAGCCGCAGACGTATATGAACCTGAGCGGCCCGGCGGTACAAGGGCTGCTCGAGCGGTACGAATTGAAACCCGACCGCTTGATTGTGGTGTATGACGAACTCGACCTTCCGTGGGGAACGCTTCGAATCCGGCTCAACGGGTCTGCGGCGGGACACAAGGGAGTGAAGAGCCTGATCGGCAGTTTGGGAACGACGGAGTTTACGCGGATTCGGATCGGGATTCATCCGGACAATCCGTTCAAGGGAGAGCAGTTCGTGCTCGCGCCGTTTAAGCGGGCACAAAAACAAGACGTGGAGGAGACGGTAGGCCGCGCAGCGGATGCCGTTGAATTCATACTCGCCGAGGGCGCCGCACAGGCCATGACGAAATATAATCGTCGCGCTCAAGGCTTAAATACAGGGGAAGAATGAGAGTCTACGAGGAGCTGTTCATTTTAAAGCCGGACGCGCCGGAAGAAGAAGCGGACGCGTTTATCGGCCAGATCAAGGATTTGATCACCAACGGAAAAGGCACCATCGAAAAAGCCGACAAGTGGGGCACCCGCAAGCTGGCTTATCGCGTGCAGAAATATAACGAGGGCGTGTATGTGCTGATCCAATTCAGCTCGTCGCCCGACCTGGTGAAGGAAGTGGAGCGCCGCATGCGCGTGACGGACATGGTGATCAAGTTCATCACGGTCCGCATTGACGAGAAGGCCAAGAAGATCGAGAAGCGCAAGAAGCAGCGCGAGAAGCGCGCCGCGCGCAGGCCCGCGCCGCCACCCATGGCGGTGCCCAGCGCACCGGCTGCTCCCGCATTGCCCAGCGAGCCGGCTCCCGTAGCTCCCGGATTGCCGGGCGCGAGCGCGGCCGCCGCGGAAACCCCCGTATCCAGCCCCGTACCGAGCAAGGAATCGTAAGAGGACATCATGGCGGAACATAAAGGCGGAAGACCCATCAGCGGTTCCTCAAGACCCACCGGCGGCGACAAAGCCATCGCGGGCAAGAAGCAGTATTTCCGGCGCAAGAAGCTGTGCCGCTTCTGCGTGGATAAAATCGACGACATCAACTACAAGGACGTGCGTCTGCTGGGCTCTTTTATCAGCGAGCGCGGCAAGATCACCCCGCGGCGGATCTCAGGCGTGTGCGCGCCGCATCAGCGGCGGCTGGCGGAATCCATCAAGCAGGCGCGCAACATCGCGCTGGTTCCGTTCGCGACTTCGTTGTAAGAGGACAAGGGCATGGAAATTATCCTGAGAGAAGATATCGACAAACTGGGCCAGCGCGGCCAGGTTGTAAAGGTCACGGCGGGCTACGCGCGGAACTATCTGCTGCCCCGGAAGCTGGCGGTAACGGCCAACGAATCCAACAAGAAGATCGTGGAGCAGGAACGCCAGGCGCATCTCAAGAAGGACGCCAAGCATGTGGCGGACGCGCAGGAGCTGGGCAAGCTGATGGCGGCCGCATCGGTCACCATCTACCAGAAGGCCGGCGAAAACGATCAGCTATTCGGCTCGGTGACGGCCAACGACATTGCGGTGGCGCTCGAAAAGCTCGGCTACACCATCGATCGCAAAAAGGTCCAGCTGGACGAACCCATCAAGACACTGGGCGATTTCCAGGTGAGCGTCCGATTGCATCGCGACGTTGCCGTGGATGTTCCCGTGCACGTGGTGAAAGAAGCGTAGTCGCGGCCAGTGGCCAGTGCGGGTGAGTTACTGCGCGACGCGGCGATGGGCCGCGTGGGCGTCGACCGGCGCCTGATTCAATCCATTCTCGACGGCGGCGCCGAAGCAATCCAGGAAGTCCTGGCCTTTGCGAAGGC
>DATIRX010000155.1:0-1929 GCA_035469225.1 Bryobacteraceae bacterium | reverse complement strand
GGCAGCGTCCATGAAACTCTGAATCTGGCGGCGTTATATCGCTTGCCAATCGTGTTTGTCTGCGAAAACAATCTGTACGCCAGCCACTTGCATTGGAGCGAGCGCCGGGTGAAGGACAACCTGGACCAGGCCGGCGCATTCCATTCGATTCCGGGCACCCGTGTAGATGGCAACGACGTCGAAGCCGTGTACGACGCCGCCCGGCTGGCCGTGGTGCGAGCGCGAACCGGCGCGGGTCCGTCGTTTCTGGAGTGCCGGACGTTCCGCTGGCGCGGGCATGTAGGCGCGAGTTCAGACCAGGATGTCGGCGTGCGCCGCGCGGGAGAACTGGCCGACTGGCTGTTGCGCGATCCCATCGCGCGGGCTCAAGATCGTCTGGCGACGGATCTTTCCCTGCATAGCGCCGCGGTGGACGAGGAAATCCGCTTGGCTCTGGCGGCCGCTCGCGCCGCGGCCACGCCCGATCCCCAACGGCTGGGGAGGTTCGTATGCGCCAGCTGAGCTACGCCCAGGCCATCCGCGAGGCGCACAGCCAGCTGCTGGCGATGGATTCCCGAGTATTCGTGATCGGGCAGGGACTATGGAGCCCCTGGTACGCCGGCGGAAGTCTGGAGGATCTGGATCGCGAGTATGGACGAACCCGCCTCCTCGACAGCCCGGTTTCGGAGAACGCGGTGACCGGCATGGCCGTGGGTGCGGCGCTGGAGGGCATGCGTCCCATCGTGTTTCACCCGCGTCTGGATTTTCTGCTGCTGGCCATGGATCCGGTGATCAATCAGGCGGCCAACTGGTCGTACCTGTTCGCGGGACGGGGCAGCGTGCCGGTGGTGATCCGGGCCGTGATCAATCGCGGCGGGGAGCAAGGTGCGCAGCATTCGCAAGCCCTGCATTCCATGTTCATGCATGTGCCGGGTCTGAAGACGGTGATGCCGGCGACACCGGCCGACGCCAAAGGGCTGCTGCTGGCGGCGGTGGACGATCCCAACCCGGTGCTGTACATCGATGACCGCTGGCTGTACGGCATGACGGGCGAAGTACCCGAAGAGCTCTATCGGATCCCCATTGGGGAAGCGGCCGTGCGCCGCGCAGGCCGCGACGTCACCATTGTGGGTATCTCCTGGATGGCGGCACAGGCGCTGGACGCCGCCGACGAGCTGGCCGAGCAGGGGATCGACGCGGAGGTGATCGACCTGCGAAGTTTGAAGCCCTGGGACCAGTCGAGAGTGCTCGAAAGCGCGCGTAAGACCGGTCATGTGATTGTGGCGGATCCGGGATGGCGCACGGCCGGGGCTTCGGCCGAGATTGCGGCCACCATCGCCGCCGAAGCCTTCCACGATCTGGAAGCACCGGTCGGGCGCGTCGCGCTTCCGGACACTCCGGCGCCCACCAGCCGCGCCGAAGAGCAGGCGTATTATCCGCGTCCCAGTGCGATTGTCGAGGCCGCGCGGCGAGCACTGGGACATCCTGCCGGCAGCACTGCGGAGGCCTGCGCGTGAAACGAAGTTTCGATGTTGTGGCGTCGTTCTGCGGACTGCTGGTGCTCTTGCCTGCGCTGGCGCTCATCGCGGCGCTGGTCTGGCTGGGAGACGGAAAATCCCCGTGGTTCCGGGGCGTGCGGGTGGGCCGCGATGGCCGGCGGTTCCGGATGGTCAAGTTTCGCACCATGATTCCCGACGCCTGGAAGTCGGGGGTTTCCTCCACGGGTTCCCGGGACCGAAGGATTACGCGCGTGGGCAAACTTCTGCGGCGCGCCAAGCTCGATGAGCTGCCGCAGTTGTGGAACGTTCTGATTGGCGACATGAGCCTGGTGGGGCCGCGGCCGCAGGTGGAAGCCGACGCGGCACTCTATTCCGGCGAAGAGAGCCGTCTCTTGGAGGTGCGCCCGGGCATTACGGACCTCGCCTCCATCGTCTTTTCCGACGAGGGGGA
>DATIRX010000154.1:0-5051 GCA_035469225.1 Bryobacteraceae bacterium | reverse complement strand
CCTGTTATCCTGTTCTAGGGAGCGTTCCTGCCGCGTTTGTGAGCGGCCTCCAAAAATTGATCCAACAGTCAATGTCATGGGACCTGACTCGATTTCGCTCCGGTGAGCAAGCTCCGGCAGGCAACTGCCATGGAGAAGCCTGAAGGGGCGCGGAGGGTTCCACCCTGAAAGTTTAGGGTCAAATGACGGGGGTTGTAACGGCGTGGTGGTGCGTTCCTTTTTCTTTTCATCACGCACAACGGACTCGGCGCTGACGCCTCGCCCGTGCGCTTCGGAAATTTCTTTTGACCAATTTACTGTTCATAGGTGACATCTTCGGGTCGGTGGGCCGCGGGATGGTGGCCCGGCAACTGCCCGAGCTGGTGGTGACCGAAAATATCCATCTGACCATCGCCAACGGAGAGAACGCCGCCGGAGGGTTCGGGATCACTCCGCAGCTAGCGGATGAGATCTTCGGGTTCGGCGTGGATGTGATCACCAGCGGCAATCACATCTGGGACAAGCGCGAGATTTACGAATATTTGCCCAAGCAGCCCCGGCTTCTCCGGCCGGCGAACTACGCGGCGGAGCTGCCGGGATCGGGCGTGGTGGTGGTGGAAGCGCGCAGCGGAGCGAAGTGCGCCGTTCTCAATCTCCAGGGGCGGACCTACATGCCTTCCACCGACTGCCCGTTTCGCAAGGCGGACGCGCTGCTGGCTGCGCTCCCGGCCGGCGTCAACGTGCGCTTTGTCGATTTTCATGCCGAGCTCACCAGTGAAAAGCAAGCCATGGGCTGGTATTTGGACGGCCGAGTTTCCGCGGTCGTCGGAACCCACACGCACGTGCCCACCGCCGACACGCGCATTCTCACCAACGGGACGGCGTACCAGACCGACGCGGGCATGACGGGGCCCTATCTATCGGTGATCGGCGTGGATAAGGACATCATCCTGCAGAAGTTTCTCACCCAGATGCCGGTGCGCATGGAAGCGGCGCGGCACGGAGCCGAGTTGCACGGCGTGATCGTCGAAGTCGACGACTCCAGCGGACACGCGACCTCCATCCGAAGGGTCGCGCTTACGTGAGGCGGCGCGTCCTTGTAAGCTAGGGCTTGTGACCCTCAGCTTCGAACAGGCGCGGGCGTGCGTGTTGCGCGAGGTGAGCGCGGCGCGGGGCATTCCGCCTGCCGAAATGATTCCCGCGCTGGAGGCGGCCGGGCGCGTGCTGGCCGAAACCGTTACCGCCGATCGCGATTATCCTCCGTTTGCGCGCTCGGCCCGCGACGGGTTCGCGATTCGCGCCGCCGACGCTCCCGGTGAATTGCACCTGATCGGGGAAGTGCGTGCCGGGGAGGTTTATCGAGGCTCCGTGAGCCCCGGCGGGGCGGTGGAGATCATGACGGGCGCGCCCTTGCCGGAAGGCGCCGATGCCGTGGTGATGGTGGAACACACCGAGCGGGAAGGGAATCGCATCCGGGTTGGACGTGCTCTGAAGTCCGGTGAAAACTTCAACGCGCAGGGACTGGAGGCACGCCAAGGCGATTCCGTACTGCACGCCGGCCAGCGCCTGGGGTTCGCGGAAATCGCGCTGCTGGCGATGGTCGGCCGTGAATGTGCCGCTGTCTATCGGAAGCCGCGCGTGGCCATCCTGCCGACCGGAGATGAGATCGTGGAAGCGGGCGCTCGCCCCGAGCCTTTCCAGATCCGCAACTCGAACGCCTGGTCGATGGCCGTGCAGGTGGGCAGGGCAGGCGGCGTTCCGCAGATCCTGCCGATTGCGCGCGACCACCACGAATCGACCCGGGCCTTGATCGAACAGGGCCTGGAGGCCGACCTCCTGCTGCTCTCAGGCGGCGTTTCGGCGGGGAAGTACGATATCGTGGAGCGCGTGCTGGCGGATCTGGGCGCGCAGTTCTTCTTCGATCGGGTGCTGGTGCAGCCGGGCCAGCCTGTGGTGTTCGGAACGGCCCGCGGGAAATTCTTTTTCGGCCTGCCGGGGAATCCGGCCTCGACGATGGTTACGTTTGAGGTGTTCGCGCGAGCCGCCGTTGAACTCCTGGGCGGCGCGACGGAAGCTCCGCTTCCTCTGCTGCAAACCCGTCTGTCGAAAGAGGTCCGGCAAAAGACCGGGCTGACGCGTTTTCTTCCCGCTCGGGTTTCCGCCGACGGATCGACGGTTGCGCCGGAGCCTTGGCACGGATCGGGCGATGTAAACTCGCTGGCGCGGGCGAATGCGTTCCTGGTGACTGACCCGGATCGCGAATTCTGGGCGGCGGGCGATATGATTCGCGTACTCCTCAAATGAAAAAATCACTCTCTCACAAACGCGCACAAGGGAACGCGCTTTCTCATTACGATGAGAAGGGCCGCGCGAGCATGGTGGATGTGTCGGCCAAAGCGCTGACGCGGCGCACGGCGACGGCCCAGGCATTCGTGAAGATCAAGCCCTCTGTGCTGAAAAAGCTTCCGCACAATCCCAAAGGGGATCCGCTGGAGGTAGCGCGCATCGCGGGTATCGCCGCCGCCAAGCGGACTTCCGAGCTGATTCCCATGTGCCACCCGTTACTGCTTTCGCACATCGATGTGACCGCCCAAGTGCAGCCGCGCGGCGTTCGCATCACGTCACAGGTGACCACCACCGGTCCCACCGGCGTCGAAATGGAGGCTTTGACCGCCGCCGCCGTGGCCGCACTCACGGTATATGACATGACCAAGGCGCTCGACAAGGGCATCGAAATCGGCGAGCTGTACCTGGTCGAAAAAACCGGGGGAAAGTCGGGAGACTATAAGCGGTGATCCGGGTAGCGATCCTCACCATCAGCGACTCAGCCGTTGCCGGGACGCGGGAGGATCTCTCCGGGCCGGCCCTGGCCGAAAAGGTCCAGAAACTGGGCTGGCCGATTGTGGCACGCCAAGTGCATCGGGATGACCAGGAGGAAATCTCCGCAGCCATGGTCCAACTGATTGATTCCGGAACGATCGATGCGGTTCTCACCACAGGCGGCACCGGCCTGGGGCCCCGCGACGTTACTCCGGAAGCCACCCGTGCGGTCGCGGATCGCGAAATTCCGGGGTTTGGAGAGCTGATGCGGGCGGAAGGGCGCAAAACCGCGCGATTTGCCTCACTTTCCAGGGGCGGCGCAGCGGCGCGGGGCAGCGTGCTGATCGTCAATTTCCCGGGCTCCCCCAAGGGTGCGGTAGATTCGTTAGTAGCGGTAGCGGACTTGATTCCACATGCGGTCGATTTGTTACACGGCCGCACAGAGCACAAGACAGACCAGCACAAGATGGCAACGGATGTGCACGTGGAGGCATCGAAAAAAGTATGAATGTCCGGAATCTAATGGCCGGCCTGCTGGTCGCGGGGCTGCTGGCAGCCCAGACGCCGTCCAAACCGCCAGAATCGCAAGAGCCAGCCACCGTCGATATCACCGTGGATTACCGGTTCGTCATGGCGCCGGTGATCGTGCATGACCTGCGCGGAAACATCGTGAATGGGCTGACGCCGCTCGATTTCGAGCTGTACGATAACGGGAAGCTGCAAAAGATCACCGAAGACGCGGCGTCCCATCCCGTGTCGATGGTGGTCGCCGTCCAATCCAGCGCCAACATGGAAAAGCTGCTTCCGGGCCTCCGCAAGATCGGGAGCCTGTTCAGCGGACTGGTGCTGGGCGAGGTCGGAGAGCTGGCCGTGCTGTCGTTCGATCACCGCGTACAAACCATGACGGAATTCACTTCCGATCCGGACAAGATTTCGGCGGCCTTCATGAAGATCAAGTCCGGCAGCAGCCCCAACCATCTGAATGACGCCGCCATGAAAGCCGTCAACATGCTTTCAACGCGCGATAAGGCGCGCCGGCGGGTGCTGGTCCTCATCAGCGAGACTCGCGACAGCGGCAGCGAGATGACCGTGCGCGACGTGCTGACGAAAGCGGAGTTCAAGGATATCGCCGTATACGCCGTGGAGGTTTCGCATTTGCTCACGTCGCTGACGTCGCATCCGGATCCTCCGCGGCCCAACGGCATTCCTCCGGAGGCGCGCACTCTGCCGGGCGGCACCATTGGAACGCTGACCACGGACGCCCAGGGTCAGGTGTGCTGCTCGCCCGCTTTGGGCGACTGGTCGCCGATCTTCAAGGAACTCTTCACCGCCGTCAAAGCGATCTTTATATCGAATCCGCAGGAAGTGTTCACCAAGTTCACCGGCGGACGCGAGTACTCCTACATGAACCAGAAGGGCCTGGAGCGGGCCATTACCGATATCGGCGAAGAGATCCACAGCCAATACCTGTTGACTTACTTGCCCAATAATCCGGAGGAAGCCGGCTACCACGAGATCGAAGTCAAGGTCCTCAAGCCGGGGCTGAAGGTTACCACGCGTCCGGGGTATTGGTCGGCCGCCAAGCCGCAGTAGTGGCGAGGCACCGCGTCACTGGCGTCCGAACTCGGGAGAACCGGCGTGCTTTGCGCCAAAAAGGAATCCTTCCGGCGCACCATCACCCGAGTTAGCCGGAGGCAGCCAGGTCTCCGGTATGCCGGTCAATCAGCATTTTGAGGATTCGGTTGGAGTAAAATAGTCGACACTTTATGCCGCTCGCGGCGAGTGACAAGCTCAACCGCCCGAGGCTCCCGCGCCGAACGGGCGGGGACCGTGTTCAGACCCACAGAATCCCTTGGCGCCATGAACCTTGAACATGACGACGAACTGAGCTCGGACAGCCTATTGGGGTCGTCGCCGACGCAGATGATGTTTGCGCCCGGCGCAATGCTCGGGCCTTATCGGCTTGAAGCCAAGCTGGGAGCCGGAGGAATGGGGGAAGTTTATCGGGCTTCCGACACCCGCCTGCATCGCACCGTAGCCGTGAAGTTGCTCCTCGGGCAGGCGTCGCTCAGCCCTTCCGCGCGGGAGCGTTTCCAACGGGAAGCCCGCGCGGCATCCGCCCTGAATCATCCGAACATCTGCACGGTGCACGACATTGGAGAAGCCAACGGCCAGCCTTACCTGGTGATGGAATGCCTGGAAGGCGAGACGCTCAAGGAGCGCATCGCACGCGGTCCGCTTGAAATCGGACA
>DATIRX010000153.1:0-1752 GCA_035469225.1 Bryobacteraceae bacterium | reverse complement strand
ACCGCGCCTCCATATAATGCCGAACGTCGCCTAGACGGGCGTTGTTGATCAGGATCCCGATCAGGACCGTGATCATGGTCGGTGCGGATGCCAAGGCTATCGCGAGGAGCTGAGAATCAGTCATGCGACCAGTTCAAGTATACCGGGCTTTGTCTCAGGGTTTCTTGTTAGCCTGACCTTTAGTGACCAAGCCGTCCGTGCCCCTGAAAACCACTCCGCTGAACGCGATTCATCGCCGGCTGGGCGCCAAGATGATCGACTTCGGCGGGTGGGACATGCCGGTCCAGTACGCCAGCCTGCTGGAGGAGCATCACGCCGTGCGCCAGCGCGTGGGCCTGTTCGACGTCAGCCACATGGGTGAAATCGAGATCCGCGGCCCGCAGGCGCTGGATCTGGTGAACTACGTCACCACCAACGATGCCGCGAAACTCCAGTCCGGCCAGGCGCAGTATTCCGGACTGCTCTACGAGCACGGCGGATTTGTGGATGACATTCTGGTGCACAAGGTGGCGGCGGACAACTACTTTTTGTGCGTGAACGCGTCCAACCAGGACAAGGACTACCAGCATATCGCCGCACACAACCACTTCGACGCGACCGTGGAAAACGCGGGAGCACGCTATGCCCAGCTCGCGATTCAGGGTCCCCGCGCGCAGGACACACTGCAGAAGCTGGCCGGGGTTGCACTCGCGCCGATGCGTTACTATCATTTCGCGGATAGCATGGTAAGCGGCGCGCCGGCGCGGATTGCCCGCACCGGATACACCGGCGAAGACGGTTTCGAGATCTATATTTCACCCGCGGACGCTGCGCGGCTGTGGGATGAAATCCTGGCGGCGGGAGCCGAATACGGGATCAAGCCATGCGGTCTGGGCGCTCGCAACACGCTGCGTCTGGAGGCGGCCATGGCTCTGTACGATCATGAGATCCATGCCTCCATCACGCCGTGGGAGGCGAATCTGGGCTGGATCGTGAAGATGAACAAAGGCGATTTTATCGGACGGGAAGCTTTGGAGCGCCAGAAGGAGCGCGGCATCACCCGCAGCCTGGTTGGATTTGAAATGACCGGACGGGGCATCGGCCGCGACGGCTACGAAGTATCGGTAGATGGTCGGGGGGCGGGCTGGGTCACCAGTGGAGGACCGTCTCCCACGCTAGGCAAGAACATCGGTTTGTGTTATCTGCCTTGTGCCGACGCCGCGCCGGGTCGCAACATCCAGGTGATGGTTCGCGGCACGGCGGTGGATGCGCGCACGGTGCCAACTCCCTTTTATAAAAGGACCAAATAAAAATGGACCCAGAGAACCTCCGCTACACCAAGGAACACGAATGGGTGCGTGTGGAAGGCGATATCGGAATTGTCGGCATCACGTTTCATGCCCAGAAAGAGCTGGGCGATATCGTATACGTGGATCTTCCCAAGCCCGGGACTTCCACGCAACAGGGCAAGACCATCGGATCGGTCGAATCGGTGAAAGCTGTCAGCGATCTCTTTACCCCGGTCTCCGGCGAGGTGGTGGAAATCAACCCGCTGCTGGCGGAGTCTCCCGAGATTCTCAACAAGGATCCGTACGGATCGGGATGGCTTGTTAAGATCAAATTGTCGGATCCCGGCGAGGCAGCGAAGCTGCTGACCGCAGCCGAGTATCAAGCCTACACCGGAACGGAATCGTCCTAATTTGCGTTATCTACCGAAGTCGGATATCGAGCGCCGCCGGATGCTCGAGATCATCGGCGCGCCGTCGCTCGAAG